>CAYMPR010000001.1:0-58402 GCA_964392385.1 uncultured Christensenellaceae bacterium
ACTCAGCAGCTACTAGAGTTTATGGGACGTTTAGTTTTGTGGACCCTAATGCTACTCCTTCAAGAGGCATCCAATCTGTACAAGTAAGGTTTAACCCATATAATGAAAATTATGAAGCTATAACATTTGCACTTGACATTACAATCGTGAAAAGAAAGGCCAATGTTAATTTCATATCTTCCAATGCGATTTATAATGGGCTACCACAACTACCAATAATCAGAACTGACCCTGCTTTGAACATTGGGGTTAGATTCACTATTTATAAAGATGGTTTGCAAGTTAATAGCGCAATAAATGTAGGTAGCTATCGAATAATTGCTTCAATTGCCGATGATAACTATGAAGGCTCAACAGTTCTTGAGGTTTATCAAATCACAAAAGCAAAAGCAATTTTGTCTCAAAGTGTTATGCCTACGGCATCACCCATTGAATACAATCAAGCTTTAAATAAGAGTACTCTCTTAGGCGGAAGTATGGTTTATGTGAATAATGGAAGCCCTGTTGCAGGCACTTTTAAATATATAAATAAAGATTTGATGCTTGGACCTGTTGGTACATACAATAATATCTCCTACCATTTTATCCCAGTAGATTTAAATAACTATGAAGTTTATGAATCTACTATATCTGTATCTGTTGTAAAAACCAACGCCACATTAATTGCAACTAATACTCAGTTTGTTTACGGAGAGCAAATTAGAAGACCGTTATTCATTTCAAACCCAGCAAATCTATCCGTGCAAAATAACGAGTTTGAGCTTGATATTAATAATATTGTGGATGTGGGAACGTATAGATATAACGCTTATATCAGTGATACCAATTATAAGGGGAGCGTTGTCTACAATATAACTGTCATAAAAAAGCAAGTTGAAGTTCAGTTTTATCTTGCTACTGTCCCTGTTGATACATATAGAACTACTTTCGGGAATATAATTTATGCTAAATCAAAGATAAAAACAACATCATTAGTCCCAAGAGATATCCAATATGTAGATGAAATAGAGAAGAATCTACAATATTATTATGGGCTAAGCAGTTCTTCAAGTGCATTTACATCGGTAACACCACCAGTAAGCATTGGTCAATATATAGTTTATGCAAAGATGAACCACAGAAACTATGAGTTAATGGAAAGTAGTTCCTGGATAACATATCAAGTTGCAAGAGCTGATGTACAAAGACTTGAGTTTGATTACACATCTCTTTCCACACAGATTTATGGCTCAGTAACAATGCCTACAATTCTAGTAACTCCTTCCAATGTTAGTATCAAGGTTTCTTTCCCTGGATATGCTGCTATGCCCACTACTGCGGGTACACATAGTATTAGAGTTGAAGTTTTAGATAATAACTACAACCCTAGCTTTAGAAATGGAACATTTATTATTTTACCCAAAGAAATTAGTATAGAAAATATTATTGCGTATGATAAACCTGTCGATGGACTTAGCGACATTCAAGTAGAAGGGGATTTGGGCGGAGTTCTTCAGGGAGATGAAGTTTTCTTAAAAATGAAAGCTAATACTGAAAGCAATGCAGTTACCGTAGGAACTCACGCTATTGTAATCAAGAGTTGGGAGCTTAAGGGACTCCATGCATCAAATTATTCTGTAAGACCGCCAGTATATAGAATAAATGTAAAAATAACAAATAAAGTTGTTACTGATCCGAGTACTGATTCATATATTAGTTCTGCAACGGGCTTTAATAGTAATGTAACTGTATCTTTTAAGGATGTATATGATACCGTGAATAAAACAAACTTCTTGACAAGTATGATTGGGCAAAAAGCAACTGTTCAAACAATATCTGTTAAAGAAAATGGATTAAATACTGTCCTTGATGAAAAGGTTAAGTTCTATGTTAAAATTCCAGAAGCATATTTGAATTCTGAAAATCTAGTTGTTGAGGGACTGGGAAATCTTGCAAATCAATCTATTACTTTCACTAGAGAAGGTGATTATATGACTTTCTATGCAGATACTTCTGGAGAGATAATCTTTTATAATAATGATTTCCCGTATTGGATTATTATAGTAGCCGCTGTTATAGTTATGGTTATAATAGGCGTTGTGTTACTAGTTGTATTAATGCCAAAGAAAAAGAGAAAAGTTATTAATGCTAGCACTAGAAAAGCTTATGAGTTTACTCAGGAAGCAAAAGAACTAGAGGTTAAAGCAGAAGTATTAAGTAGAATACAGGAAAAAGAGAAGAAACGCAGATGGCGATTATGATAATAAAAAGAAAATTAATTTTATTATTATCGCCGATATTTCTTTTGGTTTCTATTTTTTTGTTTACAAACCTAGTTGCCTTTCCTCTTGCAAAAGCTGATAGTTCCTTAGGAGATGAAATTACAATTGAATATGTCGGAGAATCTACATATTCAAGTTCATTTAGTGGCGCAAAGTATAAGATAATATCTCCCTCTAACACTCAAGATGTTCTCGTGGCATTTGAAGATGATTTTGAATGGCTTATAAAAGATGATTCCTATATAGGAGAAGAAATTCCATATATTTCTGTTAGTTCCTTAGCATCTAGCAACCCAGAATTATACACCTCCCCAGTATTAAACTCTCAAACAAATAAATACGAATCTTTTGTTATATTAAGATCAAACGGAGATTTATATAGTAAATGCACTGTAAATGATGGATTAAACACAGAATTTGAGTATGCATTAAGAGTAAAATCAATTGATTGGGTTGGCCCAAGAATATTGATTGAAACCGAGGACTATTGGGTAGACTGGACCTCAAACAAGTACATTACCCATTATTCAGTGGAATTCACAGATACTTTTTTAGGGCTTCGATATCCGACAGAATCAAGTGGCATGAAATCGGTTGAGGTGTTTTACATTAATAGAAGTTTATCTGATATAGTTAACGAAAATATTTCTAATCCTAGCAATTTAAACCCAGCTGTAGATATCGAGGGAATAAAGGAAGATGCTGGTTATGTCACTGTTGCTGAATTTAATAACGTTATGGAAAACACGCCTTTAAGCTTTGATATATCTGACTCTGGATATTATTACTATGTTGCTCTAGATTTTGTTGGAAATATTACTTTAGGGTTTTTGGGCCTGTATACTCAATTGTCCCAGGAAGGGTTCGATTTACCGATGGCAAATGGCTCTTCGCGTAATGTCTATTCTTACTTTCAAGAGGCTAAACTAGATATCGCATCATTTACTGGGATAATAAGTCAAACAAGAGTAGATAAACTTCAGCAAGCATTAGACACCTCATATTTTGCTTTTTTAATGGGGGAGACGCCTGAAGAATTAAGAAATTATTACGACTTATTCGTGGCAGAATGGGCTAAGTTTAAAGAGGGCAAGACAAAAGCGTTTTTTGAAATAGATTATTCTAAACCGGATGACTTCTCGTTATCATTTTTATGCACGAATCTCAATAAGGATACAATAGAATGCATAAATGGTGATGAAATTATTTTAGATGTTAGAATTAATAAACTAGATGAAGGAGCATTTAATACTGATTCTGGTCTTAGTTATCTTTTAGTGAATAATGATTCTTATAATGTGGTTTATAAAATAGAGTATTCTGTAAAACTAAATGGAATCAAAATTGTTCCTAAAACACCACTATTTTTTGATTTTGTTCATAACCAAACCCTAAGTAATATATCTGTCATTTCTACGGTTGATGGAGATAATCCCCAGTTATTATCATGTGAAAACGGGTTAAACTACATTCGTATCTCTTCAATTCTATCGAATAGGGAATTTTATATTGTCGGTCAAGAAACAAATACAATAGGTAAAGATGATAGCACATTCGTCTTGGTATCTTTGATAATAATGTCAACTTTATCTGGAGGAGCCTTCTTGTTTTTAACAATATGGGTAGAAAAGCAAAGAAGAGATTATAATAAATTATTGGTTAATAAACTATAACTTTCTTATTGAGTTTTGGCAGAAAGTGGCTTTATCTCAATAATTGATAATAAATAATTAATAATCGAAATATTTTGAAAGGCAAAAGATATCACATATCCTTTTGCCGAGAAACTAGATATATTACTTGGTGGAAAAATTATCGTGGGGGAATAAAGATGCGTAGAATAACCTTATCAATAGTATTTTTTGTTATTTTTTCAGTGCTTATAATATCTATAAGTGCAGTAAGCAGTAAAGTGGTTGCACTTGCTGCGCCAGAATTTTCACCTTCTTCTGGTTCATCTGTGGTTCTTGCTCATTTAACTGATACTCACTATTATCCTCTAAATTATTGTGATAATGGAAACAATGAAGATTTTAATAAAGAGGTTATAGGCGCTACAAAGCTCTTAGTTGAGAATCAGATTATGGTTGAAGAAACCATTGCTAATTTGAAAAACCCATCGTTAAATGGACAAATTATTAATTTGGATTACATTCTAGTCTCGGGCGACATAACTCTAGATGGCGAAATACAATCTCATTATGAAATTGCAAATATGCTTAGAGAATTACAAAATACGATAAGAATAACTAATCCCAATTTTCAAATTTTTTGTTCCCCAGGTAATCATGATTTATATAATCCTGATGCTAGGTCTATAAAGGAGTATTTGCAACTTCAAGGAAAGCAACTTAGTATTACTAGACTAGATTATAGTTATTTATATTCTGGACTCGGGCAACCGGATTTTTCTGATGAACAACTCGATTTATATTATCAGTCAATAGCCAACAGAATCTTATTTAACAACTTACCTTTTACGCCTTTTGCCGACAAATACTACGTAAGAAGTTATAATGCATCAAATCTTACAATGTATTACCAAAGAGGCCCTATTTATTCACTATCTGAAGATTATTTGCCATCAGAACTTTCATTTTTAGCAATTAATGAAGAAGATAAGGTTGCCTATTTTTGCCCAGATGAAGAGCTTTCAAGTATCGAGCGTGGGCATGTAGGTGGAGGAAAAATATTTAACGAAACGATTGAATGGTTAGATGGGATAGAAATTCCAGACAACTTTTTGAAAATTGCAGTTATGCATCATAATGTAATCCCACACTTTTCAATGCAAGATTCTATCCTGAAAGACTTTACCTTGTATCGCTGGCGAGAAATGGCTGACTATTTAGCAGATTCTGGTTATAGGTATTCATTTACCGGTCATATGCATGCTCATGATGTTGTATCGCACATCTCTCAAAATGGTAACTCTATTACGGATTCGCAAACTGGTTCCTCATCAGGGTATTTAGGGGCAACAAGGATTGCAAAAATTGAAAGGGGAACTTTTGGCCAGAAATATGCTGAAAATTATAGTAGTTTTTTACTGCCTTTGATCGAAGCAGATTTTACAAGGCTATTTGACGAAGGATATTTGCTCTCTGAAGAGCAAACTTTAAGTTTTAGTGAACCTTGGAAATATTATCTTGATTACAATAATTTGAGGGTTTTTATTGAAAAAAGAGGAGATACTTACATATGCATTAACTGTGGTGATTATGCAGTTCAAAAGCTTTTTTATGAAATCATCGATAGTTTAAGACTATTATATCTAAATCCTGAGTTTATTGGTGGTTTAGGAGAAATGGTAGAACAACTTTTAGCAAATATTTCTTCAAGTATTAATTTTAGCGCTCTGCCAATTGCTGCATTAGTAGACAACATCATTAGACACATAGAAACTAATGCTCTTATTAATTATGAATTCAATCCATCCTTTGAGGGAGAGTTTCTAGATATTGAAGAGGGGATAGCAAGGGGGGACTTGGGCGCTAAATTAAGCGGAAAAATTACAGAACTTGCTTACGACATTATTAATCTTAAACTAAACAATACTAACGTTACCTTTTTTGATACTATCATGTTTGCGTATACTGGACATCAAATAGGAAATGAACCTTATAACGAGTATTTGGGCAAGCCATTTTCTGAATATGAAAAGGCAATGGAGGGTTTAAAAAACGGGGATCTTATTAGACAATTAATGGAAATACTATTAGATAATAAGGATGGTCTACTTGGGACATTATTGCCACTTTTTTCGGAACCAATTAATCTTTCTTATGGGCTAGATAATGAAGAAATTAGTTCGCTTGAAGACTTGTTAGAAACATTGTTCTTAGTTACTACGGGTTCAAGGACAACTTTCGATTTAAGTCAATTTGAGCTTTACGATTTTTTGGAAGCAATAGTCCCCAAAATAGGAAATCTTTTACCTTCGGCCCCAGATTTACTGGTTAACCTGAAGTTTGAACAAAATGCTCTTGATACCATTTCAAACTTGATTAATAGTTATGTGACAAATAGCCTATATACTGGACTTGGTGAAATAGCCTATTCAATAGTGCTATCTTTTAGTTCAGATGAATATCCTGATGGCAATACATCTCAATGGACCCTTCATCCCGTTACTCCAGGAGAAGCGGTTTCATTTATTGAGGGGGATATTACTTTTTTACCATCAATTGAAAATGGTTTTTTACCAAGTATGTTAACAGTTAATTTTGGTAAGGATCCTAAATCATCCAAAAATTTTACCTGGTTTACTGACAGAAGGGTTAAGGGATCAACAATCCAATATGTAGAGAATATCGTTTCTACGCAAGATTTTCATAACATGAATAAAACTGAAGTTAATGGCTCATACCAGTATTTTGCCACTACTACTCCTAGTATAGATGTAGGTGTTTTTGCATCATTGATGGACATAGAAATAGGGAAACATACAGTTTCTCTAAATAATTTGAAGGCTGATACTAATTATTCGTATAGAGTGGGGGATAGTGACCTTGACTATTGGAGTCCTATATTTAATTTTAAGACAGCTCCCCAAGAAGATAACACTCCATTCGATGTTTTGCTGATGTCTGATTTGCAAGGATATTCAATTAACACATATAAAAATGCCCAAAAAATAATAAATAATATAGATACTGTATTCCCTCAGGGATATAATCTAGTAATTAATTGTGGTGATAGTGTTGATAATTCAAAAAATATTAAACATTGGGAATATTTGTTAAATGGGATGGGCTCTTTTTGGCCCAACACATCAAGTGTTAATGCTTTGGGAAATCATGAAGAATATATGTATACTCAGCCGAACGCAGAATTTCCATCAGATTATCTGAATACTAGCGATCAAACATTGATTTGGGATAGTGAGTATAATTATGGCACTTGGCATTATAATTATGATCCATCATACCAGCAAGATCCACAGTTACTATACTATAGTTTTGACTATAGTGGTGTTCATTTTACAATTTTAGATACAAATGATCCGGATATTTCTAAAAAAACTGGGCAACAATATAATTGGTTAACTAATGATTTATCTCAAACCAATAAGATAAAAGTTATTATTATGCATAAAGGCTTGTTTTCTGCTGGTTCTCACTCGGAAGATTTGGATGTCATAAAAATTAAAAACAATCTAGCACCAATCTTTTTCGATATGGGAGTTTCAGTAGTATTCCAAGGACACGACCACACCTATACTGAAAGTTATTATCTCGATGGAGAAGGGAATATACTAGAAAACGAAAATCAAGGGAAGAGCTTAATATCTGGGCCTGGCGTGCTGTATATTACTCTTGGAACGATGGGCGATAAATACTATAATTACATCAGTGGTGAAAATAATTATTTTGAATTTGGAGATTCTATACACAATCCAACTTTAAGTAATCCAACATTTGGTAAGCTTAGCTTTGATGGTTCAAAGTTGTTTTATACGGGATATAGTTTTGATCTTGAGAAAGAAGAAGCTATTGAAGTTAGAAAAATAGGAGGACTAGATATTACTAGTTTTTCAGTTGTTATTTCAGCAGTGACAGCTTTTTGTTTTGCGTTGGTAATAGGGCTTAAATCATTAAAAAGATAGTACGGAATTTTTATTAAATTTATAAAACACGTTACTTGTTGGCTCAATTAAAGAGTATATAATATGCCAAAAACCACTGCATAACAGTGGTTTTTGTTGGTGCCGTTAGTCGGACTTGAACCGACATGATGTTGCCACCGAGGGATTTTAAGTCCCTTGCGTCTGCCTATTCCGCCATAACGGCATAATTGGAGGCACCACCCAGATTTGGACTGGGGATAAAGGTTTTGCAGACCTCTGCCTTACCACTTGGCTATGGTGCCATTTCGTACTTTTGCTAGTATATCACAAGCTTTATATGTTGTCCAATATTTTGGAAAATATCCTTAAATCAACTATTATAATTTATAGAAACTAATTTTAGATAATCGCAAGAAGGAATGAGATAATGAGCCAGTTTGAAGATAAACAAGGATAAATGAATGGAAATAAAAAAACACCCAGTAAAAGGGTGTTTGGAGCGAAAGACGGGATTTGAACCCGCAACAACTGCCTTGGGAAGGCAGGGCTCTACCGTTGAACTACTTTCGCATGGAAACATTATACTACATGATATTTTACTCAGCAAGTATATCAATATTAGTTAGCATTTTTAATAGCTTTGAAATTTTGGGTTAATACAATCGTGCAAAATATTGCTATGATTTGAACTATTTTATAAATGTAATGAGCTGCCTTTTTTAGGAGCTATAACGATTAAGTTGACATTATTTTACTTTTAATTTACAATTATATTATAAAAAATAATATTATACGAGGGGGTATGCATTATGAGACTTGATACAATTACTAACTCAGTATTAAACGAAATAATGGCCAGTGACAACCCTGCAGTTTTTTTACTTGCACCAATTGGTTCCCAGAAAAGTGAATTTATAACTGAATTGAGTAATCGATACCCGACGACCTTTTGGTTTAATCCAATTACTGATGATTTAAATTTATATTGTCATACGTTTATTGATAAAATCTTAAAACAAGATCCCGCACTTCAATTTAAACTAAAACAATTGTTGTTTTGTAATTCACAATATGCGGATACTGATGTCATTATCCTTTCCTTATTAGATTATATAGGAAAATTGAAAGGCGATGTTTTAATCGTTTTTGAGAGAATGGAACATATGCCTAGAAACTTTGACTATACTGATTTTGTGCATATGATTAAACATGCACCTAGCAACATAAAAATATTATTTTCTTCTACCGAGTTTTTGCCATTTGAATGGAATAAATTCGAGCCACAATATCCTATGTTTATTGATAATACTATTTTGCAACGTCAAGAAAACATTAGCCCAGAAGAATCATTGTCTGCATTAAAAGTAGATGATTTAAGATTTTTAAGCTATATTAGTGAACTTGATGCTGTTGATATTGACTTTTTGGATACTATTTATCCTGGTGGGGCAGAATTATTTAAAATGCTTAGCAGAAAGGGAGAATTTGTTGTTACAAGAGACGTAAAGTTCTTTCGAATGAGCCCAATACTAAGAAATTACTTTAGTAAACAAAGAGAACAATTAACACTTGGTATACCTCAATATTCAGTTTCAGTAAAAAAATTGTATGGTGACCATTTATATAAAACTGGACACTTTTTCGGGTCACTAACTTTATATCATGAAGCCCAGTCAGTTGAAGGATTCGATTCATCTTTTAAAAGAATATTGCAAGATGAAACGTTATTGGTTAAAGCGATTGCATATATTAAGGCACACCCTGAGTACGATTTTGAAGAAAACTGCGAGGGATGTTACTATTTTAAGCTTTATCGTGCTATGGCTCAATGCTTTCTTGGGAATTTAGAAATGAAAACTCTTATCAAAGAAAACGCTATAGCAAATTATTTTGAAGGAAAGGATATTAACGGTTTTCTTGCTGCTAAATTATATGAATTTCATTGTATGATAAAGAATAATAAAGGTAATTTAGTAAAAGAGGAATTTACTCTTTTGTATGCAAAATATGGCGAAAAATATAAAAAACATCTTCTAGCTCTCGCTTGCATGCTGCCTAACATTACAATTTATACAAATATAACTGTCTCTGAGCTTGAAGATTTTATTGCTGAGGATAAGTCGAAAAATGATTTCTGGTATATTAAAGCTATGGAAGATTTGGCTAAAGCATATTTTCAACAAGGTAATTACAGGAAAGCAATAAATTTATCAAAAATAATAAATGAATATTTACACTATTATGTAATCCCGCCTTATTTTATTGCGCTTTTATATTTTGCGGGCGAAGTTAAGGAGGCTGTTGATTTAGTGAATGAAGGACTCAACAGACCTATTCCAATTGTTAAAGACTTGCATGTTTTGTTAACAACTAAAGGTATGACAGAAGGATATTACGGCAATCACGAGGAAGCAAAAAAATATTTTGATAAAGCGTATGAGCATCTAGAATATACAGACCCATCATATTATTTTACCATTACTCAAAGATGTTTATATAAAGCTTCTCATGGTGAATCTCAATACGCAAAAGATTTGGCTAATATTTATCTGCAAAACTCCCAATCCTCCTCCCACGGACTAGCAGTTGATATGCTACTGGCTATCTCATATGCTTCATATAAACTGGGGGATAGGAAAAAGGCTTACCAATCAGCTACAGATTGTATACAAAATAGTACTGCTCGTTCAGCGGCTTGGCTAATGGGAATGGGAATAATAACGAACATCCTTCTAACACAAGGCGATCTAAAGGATGCAATTACATTAGTAAGGAACCTTCTAAAGGCTTCATATAACTATGGAATGAAAATGATAGTAGTTGATTATTCCGAAGATATTTTTTCCCCAATTTTGTCTTTTGCTAAACAAAAAGAGATTGAACTTGACTATTTAGAACAAATTGAAGAAGCGATTGCAGAAAAGAAAAGTATGCAAAAACCGATTAACACTATAAAAGTATTTTTCTTCGGAAATGTAAATACTACGATTGATGGAAAAGAAATTAAATGGAAAACGAGAAAATCAAAAGAATTGTTTATTCAATATATTTTCGCAGGAGCAAATGGAATTGATCGCAATATTATCATTAACATGCTTTGGAAAGGATATTTATACGAGTCAGCAATTAATAATCTTAAAACTACAAATAATATTATAAGAAACACATTAAATGACTGTGGAATTAGTTATAAATTAGATTATGTAAATAGCAAGTATATATTGAATATAGATAATTTAGAAACTGACTATATACAAATACAAGCTCTAATGCAAAAATACTCGACAGAACAAATAGTCGTGAAAAAAGTTGTTTTAATGAATAAGATTCTTTCAATTAGGAAAGGTGAATTTGCTTTTGATATGAACTATGATAATTTTAGAATTGAAAGAGGAAACATCAAACAATGGTTAATAATTAATCTTTTAAGGCTTGTTAGAGCTCTAGCAAAACAAGAAGATTTTATTGAAAGTAAAAGATTTTTAGTTATTCTTTCTTCAATTGATACATCCACAGATTATAATAGTATGCTTGATGAGTTAAATAGTCATATTAATGTGGGCTAGGTGGGAAATGATTCGCTTCAATGAAGAATGGAATGACTTTAAGGTAATAAGAACTGGAGATGGTTATAAACTAGAAGAATATTCTAATGGGCTTAGATTTTTAAGACCCGACCCTCAAGTAATTTGGAAAGCAACTCCAGCTTTTTCATATTTATTAGATGCAGATGCGGTTTACTCAAGAAACTCAGAAGGCGGGGGTTCCTGGTTATATAATAAAAGTATTCCGGACGAGTTCTTTGTTAGCTGGCGAAATCTTAAGTTCTCATTAAAACTTATGGACTTTAAACACACAGGTATATTCCCTGAACAAGCCTACAATTGGGCTAGAATAATCGAATTAATAGCTGGCACAAATAGAAAAATAAAGATTTTAAATTTATTTGCCTATACCGGAGGTGCTACGCTTGCAGGGATTTCCTCTGGTGCGGATGTCACGCATGTGGATGCAGCTAAATCGATGTGCGATAGAGCAAAAAGAAATATTGAAATTAGCTCTCTTTCAACTTCCTCAGTACGATTTATAGTAGATGATTGCTTGAAGTTCGTTGAGAGAGAAATTAAAAGAGAAAAAAAATATGATGCTATAATTATGGATCCACCGAGCTATGGAAGAGGCCCAAATGGCGAAGTATGGCGAATAGGTGAACAGATATATAAGTTAGTCGAAAGGACAAAGCTTTTGCTAAGTGATAATCCTCTTTTTTACTTGATTAATAGTTATACAACAGGGCTTCAGCCTACATCGATGGAGGTAATTTTAGAAAAAGTGTTTTTAGATTCTAACCATACAATAGATTCATATGAAATTGGTATTAATACCAAAGAAAAAGGGGTTGTTTTGCCTTGTGGGGCAAGTGCATTTATGGTGTTTAAATGAAAAAAATTGATTATAATGATATAGTAATTATTTATGAGGATAATCACTTGTTAGTGGTTTTGAAGCCGCAAGGTCTTCCATGTTGTCCTGATTCATCTGAATCGCAGAATTTATTAGATTTGCTTAAGCAATATTTAATAGATAAAAACAATAAACCAGGAGATGCTTATCTCGGCCTAGTCCATAGGCTTGATCAGCCTACTGGCGGAGTAATAATGTATGCCAAATCAAGTAAAGCGGCGTCAAGATTGTCTAAGAGTTTGCGAGAAAAGTCAATTTCTAAAAAATACCTTGCAATACTTGTTGGAGTTCCTAAACAAAAAAAAGCAACTCTTAAAAATTCTCTTTATAAAGATGAGGCAAAAAATGAGGTCTATTGTGTACCTATGGCAACAGAAGGTGCAAAAACTGCTGAACTCGAATATAAAGTTTTGGCCACTTCAGAAGATGGTCTTTCGTTAGTTGAAATCAACCTTATCACCGGGAGATCGCATCAAGCAAGAGTTCAGATGGCAAATATTGGGACACCTATATGGGGTGATCAGAAGTATGGTAAAGCTACGGGGAAAGCTAACCTTGCATTGTGGGCCGTTGAATTAAGATTTCCTCATCCAACAAAAGAAGATATAATGGTGTTTAGAGTATTCCCACCGGATGAAGAACCTTGGACTAAATTTGACATAGCGAGTAAATTAGCAATTATTAAGTGAGATTGGTTATTGGACAATAGTCAAGCAAAAAATATCCTAGAAAAATTGGTGGCTATATACCCATCTGCAAAGTGTGAGTTAAACTTTTCCACACCATTTGAGCTTTTGGTTGCAGTAATTTTGAGTGCTCAATGCACCGATAAGAGAGTTAATATTATTACTGAAAAGTTGTTTAATAAATTCAATAAACCTTTTCAATTTGCAAAACTAAGCATTGAAGAATTATCACCATATATTTATAGTTGTGGATTTTACAATAATAAAGGCTTAAACATTATAAAAGCATCAAAAATTATACATGAAAGTTATGGGGATAAAGTTCCTCAGAATATGGAACAACTTTTAGCTCTCCCTGGAGTTGGCAGGAAAACAGCTTCAGTAATTCTGTCCGAGGCATACTTAGTTCCTGCTATTCCCGTAGACACCCATGTTTTTCGAGTTTCAAAAAGAATAGGTTTTTCAAAAGGGGAAAATAGTTTTAAGGTTGAATCTGATTTATCACAATTGTTTCCTCCTGAAAAATGGTATGTATTACACCATACGCTTATATCCCACGGCAGGAATACGTGCAAAGCAATAAAACCACTTTGTAATCATTGTTCGATAAGTAAGGATTGTTTCTATAATATTAATAAATAGAGTAATTTGACTTAATTCAATTAAGGGAGAATATATGTTCTTAGATACAGCAGTAATTAATTGTAAAGCGGGTAACGGCGGAGATGGTGTCGTATCTTGGCATAGAGCAAAGTTTGTGCCTAAAGGGGGCCCAAATGGAGGCGATGGTGGAAAAGGTGGCGACATTATCTTTATGGCAGATAGCTCAATGAATACTCTGATTTCATTCCAATATACTCATAAATTTTGGGCTGATGATGGGGAGCCAGGAAGCGGAGATAATTGTTTCGGCAGGAATGGAAAAGATTTGATAATTAAAGTGCCATGTGGCACCTTAATCAGAGATTTTGAAACAAATTCTGTAATTGCTGATCTATTTGCACTTGGGGATAGCTATTCTGTTCTGAAAGGTGGCAGGGGCGGAAGAGGCAATGCCAAATTTGCTACTTCTGTAAGGAGAAGCCCAGGATTTTCAGAAATGGGTGAAAAGACCAAGGAGAGAAAGATTAAGCTAGAACTAATGGTTGTAGCTGATGTTGGTTTAATTGGTTTTCCTAACGTAGGAAAATCTACTATTTTATCAGTTATTTCTGCAGCTAAACCTAAAATTGCAAACTATCATTTTACTACATTGTCTCCAAATTTAGGGGTAGTTAATATAAACGATTATAGTTTTACTGTAGTAGATATACCTGGGCTAATTGAAGGTGCTGCAGAAGGCGCAGGCTTAGGGCATTCATTTTTAAGGCATATTGAACGTGTAAGAGTGCTTCTTCACATCGTTGATATTAGTGGTAGTGAGGGGAGAAATCCAGTAAATGATTATCATATCATTAGAAATGAATTGAAAAAATATTCTTCAAAATTAGCCTTGCTTCCTGAAATTGTAGTAGCAAATAAATTAGATTTGTTGACTGAAGCTGATTGTTCGCTTGATAATTTCCAAAAAGAAGTTAATTTAGAGGTTATCCCAATTTCCGCTATAACTAATCAAGGGATTACCAAACTTTTGAGTCATATTGCTGAATTGTTAAAGACACTTCCTAAACCACAAAGATTGGTTTTTAAACCATTTATTTACGAACATGAGAACAAAGAGGAATTTAAAGTTGAAGTTATTGATAATGTTTACTATGTATATGGTGGAATGATGGAGGATTTAGCTAGAAGAGTTGTTATTTCTGACCCAGAAAGCTTTAGATGGTTCCAAAAGGTTTTAAGAGATAAGGGCGTCATGGGAAAGCTACTTGAGATGGGACTTAAATCAGGGGATACTATAGCAATAATGGACATAGAATTTGAGTATATGGAATAAATATATGACTAAGTATGGAATATTTGGTGGAGTCTTTGATCCTTTTCATTATGAGCACCTAAAAATTATTAAAGATGCTTACAATAATTATGGGCTTGATAAAATTATTTTAGTTCCTTCCTTTAATCCTCCCCATAAATCTCACGAAATTACTAGTTTTCAGGATAGAATTAACATTATTAATATGTTCATTAAGGATATTGATTGGGTAATACTTGAGGATATAGAATCACGTCTCGCATTGCCTCAAAGCTATACTTTCTTAATACTTGAGCAATTGAAAAAGAAATACTTAGGTGAATTTGTATACATAATCGGTGGGGATAGTCTTATTAATTTTCCTAACTGGAAAAACCCTGATATTGTTGCAAACCTAACAAGTTTATTAGTATATCCAAGAAAAGGTTATCCAAATCTTAGCCAAGCTTTAGAAATAGCAAGAAACACCTATGATGCTCATATAGAAGTTGCTGGGTTGGAACTGAGTGACATATCAAGTTCAGAGATAAGAGTGATGCTTGAAACTAATGATGTTAAATTAATAGAATTGCTTCCTAGCGACGTACTCAAATATATAAAAGATAAAAAAATTTACTCAGTATATTCTGAAATATTATTAAAACTTAAAGAGCAAATATCAATTGGTACATTCAATCATTCCATTAACACTGCTTTATATGCTGTTAGGCTTGCTTCAAAAGTAGGTATTCAATTTCATAAAGCATTTTTAGCAGGTCTTTTGCATGATTGTGCTAAAGGAGACACTTTTGAAGAAAGTGAGTATAAAAACATAAACCCTTCAGTCATACATCAGTACACTTCAGCTAACAAAGCCCAAAAATATTTTGGAATAGAAGAAAAAGACATACTAGATGCGATAAAATATCATACAACTGGTTGTAAGGAAATGAGTTTATTAGGAAAGATTATTTATGTCGCTGACAAGGTCGAGTATTCAAGGGATTACCCTAAGAGTAGTGAGTTTAGAAAACTCGCTGATGAAAATATTGACAAGGCATTTATTGCCATATTAAAAAATACAATTGATTATCTCGATAAGAAAAGATATCCCATTGATAAATTGACCATAGAGACATTAATGTGGTACAATGACTGCAAAATATAAAAGGAAAACATATGGATATAATTCAAATTAAAGAAAAAATAATTGCCTTGCTTGATGAAAAAAGCGGATCTGATATTCAATCAATTAGCATTGGGAATAAATCCTCAATTGCTGATTTTTTCATTATTGCAACTGGGAAAAACTTGCCGCACGTAAAAGCTTTAGCTGATTATTTGGAATCAAGTTTAGAAAAAGAAGGTATAATAGTTTCAAGGAAAGAAGGCTATAGCGAAGGAAGATGGATTGTACTTGATTACAATGAAATAATAGTTCATATTTTTAATTCTGAGACAAGAGATTATTATTGCTTAGAAAAACTCTGGAAATAAGGGAAAGATAATGGAAGATAACAAGGATATTAAACAAGAAGATTGTTTAGATTGTGGAGTTATTAAAGGTGACAATATCGGGGTTAAAGAATTGCCTGATTGCGTAAGCTCTCAAGATTATCCAAATATTACTTGTATTTCCAAAGAGAAAAAAACTAAGGCTATCAAAACTACCGCATATATTACAAAAATCGCTGTTTTATCTGCTCTAGCAGTTGTTTTATACTTATTTGCCCGCTTCCCTATATTCCCAATTTTTCCCTACTCTGTTTTAGAGATGGATTTTTCCTCTATCCCTAGTTTACTAGGAGGATTTGCTCTAGGGCCTTTAGCTGCAGTAGTAATTGAATTTATTAAATGCTCTATAAAGCTAATAACATCTACAACAGGGTTTATTGGAGAATTGAGTAATTTCATTGTTTCCGTTTCTTTTGTATTGCCTGCTTCTCTTTTCTATAAATACAACAAAAATATTAAAGGCGCAATTTTTAGTTTGTTAATTGGAATTTTATCAAATTTAATATTTTCCTCTTTAAGTAATTATCTCGTAATTGTTCCTTTATACGCAAAGTTGTATCTACCGATGCTTATGGATTTAAGAATAGAGTTTTCCTTCGGCTATGGACTAGCGTTTAATGCAATTAAATCCGTTTCTACTGCTATTATTACCTTTTTATTATACAAAAGAGTGTCTAAACTACTCCATTTGTAATTTTTCTGATATATGGATAAAACAATTATTTCTAACTCACCAAATGAAACTCTTAACGCTGGATATGAATTAGGTCAATCGTTAAAAGGAGGCGAAGTAATACTCTTAAATGGTGACCTTGGGTCTGGCAAAACTACTTTTACAAAAGGAATTGCCTTAGGCCTTGAAATAGAAAAAGAAATAATCAGTCCAACTTTTGTAATAATTAAAGAATATTTTTCATCAAAGAAGAAGATATCACTAAAACATATCGATATGTATAGGGTTAAAGATGCAGCTGAGCTTTACAATATCGGAATAGAAGATGTTTTTGCGACTGATACAATAGTCGTTATAGAATGGAACTTATTGAGAGAGTTGCCTTGCAATAAGATAATCAATGTAAATTTATGTATAATATCTGAGAATGTTAGAAAAATAAAAATAGAAGACAATTTAATATGAGCAATAAATTATATAATTTAATTATTGATACCACTACGGATAAACTCTTAATTATTCTTTTTAATGATTCATTTAAAGATATTTATATAGGCGCAGATAAAAGCAGAAGACATGCTGCATCATTGCTGGAAATAATTAATAATTTGTTTCAAAAATACGATATATCAAAAGATGACCATTTCGTAATAGGGGTAGTGGTTGGCCCAGGCTCATTTACTGGTATAAGAGTAGGAGTTGCTTCAGCTAATGCGCTCGCTAAAGCTTTTTCATCAAAAGTAATTGAGCTTAATGCTCTAGATATTATCTTGGGCGATATAGATAGAGGGATATCTTTGATACCCTGCAAAAACTCAAATTATTATGCACTTATTAGGTATAATGATCTCAATACTTATTCGTTCACTAACGATAACGAATTGAAAGAACTTAAAAAAGAATATAGTATATATTATTATTCAGATAACTATATCGATAATGCAATAAAAATATTTAATAATAAGTTTCTTTATGGCAAGACCTCTAAGTATGCTATCCCATTTTACATAAGAGAGACATCTGCAGAAAGAAAAATGGATCAATGTGAAAAAACTAGCAGCGAAATATCTACAGAAAGAATAAATGCGACTAATATATCCCAACAAGCTAATTTAAATCACAAAAACAGTGAGGAAACACCCAAACTGCAAGAGGAACATATTAATTATGAGATACTTTTCGCTAATGCCTCAAATCTCAACGAAATATTTGATATAGAGAATTCCTGTTTTGATGCACCTTGGAGCATAAGATTAATTAAAGAAGAAATAGAGGTATTAAATGGGCAAACTATACTATTAAAGAATAAAAAATCAGGGGAAATAATAGGATATGCTTGTTATAGAATAGTAGATAATGATTCTGAGTTAATGCGAATTGCTATAAAGAAAAACTTCAGAGATAAAGGTCTTGGGCATTTGTTGCTTGATGAAGTTATAAGGTTAGTTAAGATTAAAGGTGCAAAAAAACTCAACCTCGAAGTTGCATCTATCAACGCTCCCGCAATAAAACTATATGAAAAGCACTTATTTAAAAAAGAGGGGGTAAGAAAAAATTACTATGGTTTAGGAATAGATGGTCTGCTTTTTAGTAGATTCTTGGATAAAGAATAAAACAAAATATTTTTATTAATTTTTTAAAATTTTTTCGAAAACGTATTAAAATCTCAAAATTCAATTTATTTTTTATCGTCTTGACAATAAACTGGTTTTAGAAGGTTAAGATTATGTTAAGAAAAAAAGAAAGTAGGTTTAGAAGGTAAAAGCAACTAATCTTTGAAACACATCAAGGTGAAATAGTAGAGGAAGGGCAGATTGGAACCACGGTTAAGGTTTTAAAATTGCTATATTTTACTAAACCAGGCTTATCTCCACGCCTTATGTATTTAATGTTAGTATAATCAACATTAATTTTTGTTTCCATTCTTCCATTAGAGTAATATCCAGCAAATGACGCAGCTTTTTCAATAATATCCATAGGAACAGAAGAATTGTTGCTCTTTATTAATACATGTGAGCCATGAAATTTTTGAGCATGTAACCATATATCGTTTGGATTTGAATGATGGAAAGTAATTTCATCGTTTTGATAATTATTCTTACCTATTAATATAATAAAGCTATCTATAGTGAGTTTAATGAAGTTTTCTTTGGCTTTTTTAACAACAGAAGGGTTATTTTTATTAACTTTTAATCCAGAGATTTTCCCATAATTAATTGTAAGTTCGTTAATAATACATTCTAAATCATTGTTTTGTGTGAATATAGATAAATGTGCAATAAGAGATAAAAGATGGTCGATATTAGACTGAACTTTCGGTATTTCAGTTTTGGAATATTCAATAGAGTTTTTCATCTTGGCGTACTTTTTATATTTTATATTAAGGTTTTCAGAGGGAGACAAATTTGGATCAATAGGGATATCTACATAACTACCTTCGTTAAAATAATCATCACATGAAATCGTTGAGCAATTAGGTTGAATGCGGAAAAGATTGCATTTTAAAATATCTGCTTGTTGATATAATATATTCAATTCTTGAATTTGCGAGGATATCTTATTGAGTTGTTCTAGGCGATTAGTATATGATAAAAGAATGTGGTTAACATGTTTTAAAATAATAGCGAAAAGTGAGTTATTTTGACGTATTGACAAATTATCGCGATAAAAGAGTTCTATGCATTCGGCTAAAGAAGAATAGTGCTTCCAGCTCATCTCATCAGTTAGTTGAATACTTTTGTATGGGAAAGCAAAAAAATCTACAACTTTATTGTTTTGTAATAAAACGCATGGAGATAAAAAATCATAGTTAAAAATAGAAAATATATTATCTATCGAATTAGTTTTAAGGAGCAAAGAGAGGTACTCTTCTCTTGAGGATTTTCCGAGTTTCCACATCGGAGAAGAGGAAGTTTTTAAATTAATGTTTGGCAATTCATATTTTACGGAAGGCATTATTAAACGATCAGAAGAATTATTTAACTTTAATGCATTGAGTATAATGAGTTTAGCGTCTGTAATAATTAGATTATCTTTTTTGCCGATAATTTCAAAAAACAGAGAAAATACTTCCTCATCAAAGAGCTCGTTTTTTTGTAAAAACTCTAGCTTTATAATTCTATCGCTATCACACATACTTATATTAAACAATTTTGCCCCATATAAATGTTTCCTAAGAGACATAATAAAACCGTTAGGGTTTGGATCCTTTTCAAAGGAATTTTGTTGTGATAGGAAAAGAATTGGTAACAAATTAGAAAATGAAAAAATAATAGATATTGATTTTTGGCCATTATTAAGTAAAAAAACGATTGTTTTTTCGTTGGAAGAATAAATGCTATTAACCTTGCACCCCAAGCAATTAAGGCGTATTTCTTCTACAATATATTCAAGAGTAAAATAATCATTAGGCATGTATTATATTATATCTTATGATTAGTGTTTTATCCATTGATTTTAAATTTTTCTTGTGATACTATATCTAGGCAAGTTTTTGGAATCGGGAGGTTATCAAAATGGAATATTCATTACAAAAATTAGGTGGTTCAAAAGTTGAAATTGCTTTCAGTATCGGAAAAGAAGAATGGAATGAATGCATAAATCAAACATTTGAAAAAAATAAGCATAAATATAAAATAGAGGGATTTAGATCTGGCAAAGTACCATTTAAGCTACTTGTTAATAGATATGGTATTGAGATTTTTTATGAAGATGCTATGGATTATGCTCTTAATCACTATTATGGCGAGATATTAAAAAAAGAGGAAAGCCTAGAAGTAATTGAACAACCAGAGATAGATGTTAAAACTGTTGGGGAAGATGGAATTAGTGCTGTTTTTACCGTGTCAGTTTACCCTGAAGTTGTGCTTGGACAGTATAAAGACATTGAATTAAACAAGATTAATGTTTCTGTTACAGATGAGCAGATACAAGCTGAGATTGATAAGGCAAGAGAATCGCACGCAAGATGGATTGATATTTCCAACCGTGCAGTAAAAAAGGGCGATAAGATTACTTTAGATTATAGCGGATCAGTAGATGGTGTCTTATTTGATGGTGGCACAGCGGAAAAAGCCACATTAGATATTGGCTCAGGTCAGTTCATACCAGGATTTGAGGATCAATTAGTCGATGTCTCGATAGGAGAAGAAAAAGATGTTTTAGTTACCTTTCCTGAAGAGTATCAAAGCAAGGAACTCGCTGGCAAAAAAGCAGTATTTAAATGTAAGGTTCATGAAATTAAAGAGAAACAACTACCAGAAATTGATGATGAGTTTGCAAAGGATTTAGGTGAATTTGATAATCTTGAACAATACAAGAACAGTATAAAACAAGGATTGGAATTAAAAGCTCAAGAAAAGGCTAAATTTGATGAGGAAAATCTATTAATAGAAAAAATTACAAGCACAACTCAAATCGATGTTCCTGATGTTTTAGTAAAACAAGAAGTTGAGAGAATGATTAATGATTTTTCTGTTAGAATGTCATATTCTGGAATTAAATTTGAAGACTATTTAAAATATATCGGATCAGACTTGGAGAAATTCAAAGAAGAGCATAAGATAGAGGCTTTAGAATCAGTAAAAGCTAGGCTTGTTTTAGAAGCAATTATTAGAAAAGAAAACATATCGGTCGAAAAAGAAGAAGTAGATAGTGAAGTCCAAAAAATTGCTGAACAAGAAGGGAAGGACATAGAAACTGTTAAAAAAGATTTAAAAGAAAATCAAATCTCAAGAATAATGAATAAAATAATAGGCGATAAGCTTTTCGATTTTCTACGTAAAAACAATAAATTTAAATAAATACCATTGGAGGTTTTATGGATAATAATTATATGCCAATTCCGACTGTAATAGAAAAATCCGATAGAGGGACCACTGCTTATGATTTGTATTCAAGGTTACTTGAGGACAGAATTATTTTTCTTACTGGTCCAATAGATGATAATGTTGCTAACTTAGTAGTAGGACAATTACTTTTTCTTGAAACAAAAGATCCCGATAAAGATATTTCATTGTACATTAATAGCCCAGGCGGTTCAATTTCTGCTGGTATGGCAATTTTTGACACAATTAATTATGTAAAATGTGATGTGGTGACGATTTGTGTGGGCCTTGCAGCCTCAATGGCGGCATTTTTATTGTGTTCGGGTACAAAAGGGAAAAGATATGCTTTACCCAACAGTGAGATAATGATTCATCAGCCTCTTGGTGGAACTGAAGGGCAAGCAAGTGACATAATGATAGCTGCAGAACATATAGCAAAATTAAAACAAAAATTAAATAGTATTCTCAGTGAAAGAACTGGGCAACCACTTAGTAGAATAGAGAAGGATACGGATAGGGATAATTGGTTGACTGCCCTAAATGCCGTAGAATATGGTATTATAGATCAAGTTTATTACACTAGAAAAATTCCAAAATAATTGAGGAAAGATGGATAATATTAAAGCAGAATTATTTTGCTCTTTTTGTGGCAAAACTGAAAACGAAGTTGATGATTTGGTAAAATCCGGTCAGGATAATGATTGTTATATATGCCTTGATTGTACCAAAAAAGCGCTTGCGATTTTTAATAACAATAAAAAAAATACTCCTGAGATTATTTCATATGGTGTAAATTTGTTATCTCCACAGAAAATTAAAAAAGAACTAGATCAATATATAATTGGTCAAGATTTAGCAAAGAAAATTCTATCAGTCGCTGTATATAACCACTATAAAAGAGTGCTAGGAAAATCATCTGAAGAATATAAGGATGTGTCTTTAGAAAAATCGAATATATTAATGCTCGGACCAACTGGTTCAGGGAAAACACTTCTTGCAAAGACTTTAGCTAAAATTTTAAATGTACCTTTTGCAATTGCAGATGCTACAACTATGACCGAAGCTGGATATGTTGGCGAAGATGTTGAAAATATGCTCTTAAAACTTTTGCAGGCAGCTGGTGGAGATGTTGAAAAAGCACAAAGAGGTATTATATATATTGATGAAATAGACAAAATTGCTCGTAAAACCGAAAATGTTAGTATCACTAGAGATGTTTCTGGAGAGGGAGTTCAGCAAGCTTTGTTGAAAATAATCGAAAGTACAACTGCTAATGTACCTCCGCAAGGTGGAAGAAAACATCCCAATCAAGAGTTTATTCAAGTCAACACAACGGATATTTTGTTTATTTGCGGCGGTGCTTTCGTGGGATTGGAAAAAATCGTAGATAAACGTAAAGATAGCTCAAGTATTGGCTTTAATGCATCTCTTCATTCTTCGGAAAAAAATTACAGTGTTATGATGCAAGATTTGAGGCCAGAAGATTTAATTAAATACGGCTTAATTCCCGAGTTTGTTGGTAGAGTCCCTATAAATGCAGTTTTGGATCCTCTCGATGAAGAGGCTTTGGTTAAAATTCTTATTGAGCCTAAAAACGCAATTGTTAAACAATATCAAAAATTGTTAAGTATGGATAATGTTAGTTTAGATTTTGAGGAAGCTGCGGTTAAAGCAGTAGCTAAAAAAGCAATTCAACTTAAAACTGGGGCAAGAGGATTGAGAACTATTGTCGAAAATGCTATTTTAAATCTTATGTATGATGTGCCTGGTGACAAGGGCATTACGAAGATAATTGTAACTGAAAAAAGCATTCTAGGTCTTGAGTCGCCCCTTATAATAAGGAAAAACGAAGAGGTTATTTAATACTCATTATAATTATTCGGTTTTTCTATTGTTTTTTATTATTATTAAGTTTTTAAATATTATAAAAGGATTTGATGATTATTAATAAGGCAGAATTATATAAAATCATATCTGACAATACGCCGCCACTTAAGCTTAATACCCCTGAAGTAGCGATGGTAGGTCGGTCAAATGTTGGTAAATCTTCTATTATTAATTATCTGACAGGAGTTTCTAGCCTTGCTAGAACCTCAAAAGAACCTGGAAAAACTCAAACTATTAATTATTATATTTGTAACGATGGTGCTTTCTTTTTTGTCGATTTGCCAGGATATGGTTTTGCGAGCATTTCTAAAGAAAAAAAAGAGTCATGGGCGAAGATTATCGAAGATTTTTTAGTTTCATACACCAATAAAAAAATTATTCTTCTCTTACTTGACATTCGAAGAGATATAAGCGAGAAAGACTCTTTAATGGTACAATACTTATATTATATGAGAATCCCTTATACGGTAGTGCTTACAAAAGCTGATACTCTCAAAAAAGAAGAAGTAATAAAAGCAAGAATAAGAATTTCTAGTCAGCTAAAAATCGGTATAGACAATATTCATGTAGTATCATCCAAGGAAAAAGTGGGCAAGAAGGAATTATTGGATCGTTTAGCGATCCAAATGGATTTTGTATCATCAAATAAATAAAAGCCTCAATTGGCACAAGATTACCTGATATATTATTTTATATGTATTATTATTAACGTAGTGAAATAAGGCAGATTTTATGAAAGTTTTTGCGATTAGTGATTTACATTTATCTTTTTCCAATGATAAACCCATGTTTGTCTTTGGCGATATTTGGAACGAACATTGGATAAAAATTTCCAAAGATTGGGATGAAAAAGTTGAGGAAAATGATATAGTCCTTATTGCTGGCGATATTTCTTGGGCTAGGACTTTAAATGAAGCTCAAAAAGATATTTTTGAAATATCAAAAAGACCGGGAATCAAAATTTTCGTACGAGGAAATCATGATTACTGGTGTTCATCAAGTACTGGGCTAGCTAAGATAAGAATTGCATTACCTAGTGGAATGCATATAATTAGACATGATGCAATTAAAATTCAAAACTTAGTGATTTGTGGCACAAGAGGCTGGACTGTCCCTGACAGGGGGGAAAAGCTAACAGATTCTGATAAAAAGATATACGATAGAGAAGTTCTTAGATTGAGGATGAGCTTGGAATCGGCCAAAAAAGTTATGGTTCAGGGCGATAAGTTGATTGCCATGATTCACTTTCCTCCATTTAATTCAAGTTACGATGAATCAGATTTTACGAAACTATTGCATGAATACAATGTCAATTCTGTTATTTATGGCCATTTACATGGTAAAACCAGTAAAGCAACATTGTATTTAAAAATTAATGGTATTGAATATTATTTAACCTCTTGCGATTTGAGAAACAATTTACTGACTGAGATTGTTTAAGCTATTTACGAGTTATCAAGATAATTTTATCTATCGAAAATTAACAATTAAGAATCAACTATTTACTGAGGCGATTTAATTAATTGTTTTAGGTCTATTTTCCTAGGCTGTAATTATTCCAAGTAAAGAACAATTGTTCTACTTATCCCTCCAACGGGACTATTTTTGTATTATTTTGGAGAATATTCCCAAATCGCTACTAAAAATTGCTTAAAAATAAGGCTTGGTGGTTGAAAGTGGAAAAAAATATGCGTATAATTTAATCAATAGGAGAGCATATGATATTTTTTGGAGAATATAATATTCAATTGGACGAGAAAAACAGGATGAGGATTCCTTCTAAGCTTAGAAGCCTAGTTGGCTCATCAATTTACCTTTTACATGGGACTGGCGGATGCATATTTGTAATAGATGAAGAGGAATTCCAAAAAATATGTCGTAAATTTGAACTTGTTCCACTCAGCGATTTAAAGGCTCAAGATTCAATCCGTAAAATTATGGCTTCCGCATTCATTGCCGAGGAAGATGCCCAGGGTAGATTTATATTACCTAAAAAGGCTAAAGACTACGCTGGAATAGATAAACAAATGGCATTTATAGGGGTAAATAATAGAATGGAGATATGGTCAGTGGAGAGATATCAACATTTAAACCAAGATAATGCAGATAGCTTTGATAACCTTGTCTTAGATTTAAAAGAGTATGGTATATGATAAACGCCGATATAAAACATATACCAGTATTATATGAAGAGACTATTGAAGGCCTAAATATTGTTCCAAATGGTATATACATTGATGGCACATTGGGACTTGGAGGACATTCTGCAGGGATTCTAGATAAATTAGATAAAGGTAAATTGCTTTGTTTTGATCTTGACAGCGAAGCAATCAATTATTCAAAGAGAAGGTTATCGGAATATATAGAAAAAACAATCTACATACACGATGACTTCAAAAATGCACTAAAGCATCTAGATGAACTAAATATTGAAAAATATAATGGGATATTACTGGACTTAGGCATTTCTTCAATGCAAATTGATACCCCAGAAAGAGGCTTCTCTTATACAAAAGATGGGCAGTTAGATATGCGAATGGATAAAGGAAGTGGCATTTCGGCTTTTAATATTGTGAATGAATATGGCTTTGAAGATTTGGCGAGAGTGTTTAGAGAATATGGAGAAGAAAAATACGCAGGAAGAATAGCTGATAAAATAATTGAGGCGAGAAAAAATAAGAAAATCGAAAAAACCTTAGACTTAGCTAACTTAATTAATAGTTGTTATCCAAGATTCCATGAGGAAGGGAATGCAGCCAAAAGAGTATTTCAAGCATTAAGAATCGAGGTAAATCAAGAGTTAAAAGGACTATATACTTTCATTTGCGAGGCGGTATTAAGGTTAAAAGTGGGTGGAAGGGCAGTAATAATATCATTCCATTCGCTGGAGGACAGAATAGTAAAACAAGCATTTTCATACCTTGAAAAAGATTGTATTTGTGATAAAAAATCACCGATATGTACATGTAATAAGAAATCTGAAGTAAGAATTGTAACCAAGAAACCATTAATTGCCAGCTTTGAAGAAATAATGATTAATCCTAGAGCGAAGAGCGCAAAATTAAGGGTTGTGGAGAGAATATAAAAGATCAGGAGGGAATAATAAATATGGTAACACTGAGAAGAGATGTTGCAGCAATGCAAGAGAACAACATTTTTGATAGACTCGACAGAGATCAGAGTCAAATTACAGAGTACGATAGATTTATGCGGGAAAAAAATAAATCTGATAATTTTTCCTACATATATTCTAGAGATTATTTTGCCTCAACTGAAGAAAAAAATGATGTAATAAAGCAAGAAGTTGTTGAAAAGCCCAAAACATACAAAACTATAAATGAAGTAAAAAAAGAAACAACCTTCCAAAATTATAATGAATATATGATCTCACAACTTAATAGAATCGTTCCAGGAGAAATACTATCTGAAGATGATTTTAACAAAAATATAAGTGCGAAGAGAAATAAATCTGATAGAAAAAAACATGAACTATGCAAATCTGAAAAACTTTCAAAAAGAGCTAAGATTGTAATTGGATTATATATTGCTATCTTGGTTGGTGCTGCAATTTTGTTTTTTTTTATCTAAATGAAGTTGTAGATTTCAAGCCTTTATTAAATTCGAATGGGAACATTTACAACATTATTTGTGGGCTTTCGGATTGGGTCAAAATAAGGAAATAATTGATAATGATAAAAATGCATTGTAAAAGAGCATGCTCAATATTAGTATCCTTATTTATAATAGGTTTATTTATATCTGTGGGGATTTTATTTGTTATTACGGACACTAGTGTAGTTACACAAAGCAACTCCCTTTATTCTAGGACGAATATTATTGATTTTTCAGGCATAAAACAAGATAGGTTTTTCTTTTCATCAAGCGAAGAAAATATAAAAAACAAAATTTTGTCTTTTGATAAGGACAGAGTCTTATCAACCATTTATGTTAAGAAAGAGTTTCCAAATAAGATAGAAATTATCATAACGGAAAAGCAACCACTATTCGTTGTGAACATTTCAAAAGAATATATTGTGACAGATAAATCATTTACAATGAATAGGGAGTTATTACCTTGTGAAGAAATCAGCATGTATATTCTTATTGAAGGTATTGAAAATATTTCAGAAGATAATTTTTTTGAAAAGCTAGAAGACATTAGGGAGTTAAACGAGTTACTTATAAATAATGGATATAGTGAAGAAGAAATACTTCATAATATTGAGTGCATAGTGTATGACGGCTCTAAATACGATGTAATATTTAGAAATGCTGTTTCCATTACATATTCAGCTGAGCAAAAAGACATTCAAGAAATTTTGGAAATATTAGTTTAACACAATTTATTGTGTGTTTTGTTTAGTATTGACACAATATATATGGTATATTAAAATAATATGTATTAATATGTTAAGGAAAAGATATGAAATCATGCAAAGAAGCTATTTTGAATGTTGGATCTGACAATATTACTTTAGCTGTTATAGACAGAAAATATCCCAATAGTTTTTCTTATGAAGCATCAAAGAGTTACTCAGGATTTCAAGATGGGGAATTTTTCGATAAAATAGAATTATCTTCAGTTATTAGTGCTCTAATTAAGGAATGCGAGGCTTCGGTCTTTTCGAAAATCGGGAAAATATTGGTTGGTGTTCCTGGAGAATTTACGATAGTAGTTGAGAAAAATGTCGAATTGTCACTCGGACCAACCGGAAGAAAAGTTACAACTAGAGATGCCGATAATATTTTGATAAAAGGCGAACCGTCTTCCACTGAAAAATATATAGCAATTAACGCTTCTCCAATATGTTATGTTTTAGACGAAAATGAATGCACTATTATTCCAGAAGGTAAATTTGCCCAAAACATAAAAGCCCAAATTTCATATGTCTTATGCGAAAAATATTTTTACAATATTTTCACTGAAATCGCTGATAATCTAAAGCTAAATTTTGAATTCACCTCCATTTTGTTAGCGGAGATAATGTATATTTTACCTCAATACGCTAGAGATCGAGGTGCATTTCTAGTTGATATTGGATATATTAGCTCATCAGTTACATTTTCTCAGGGGGATGGGATATTGTATGCAAAATCATTTTCTCTTGGAGGAGGAAATATTGCGGGCGATATAACTCAAGTGATGGATATTCCATTTGAACATTCCTTAAATTTATTAAGCAAAATAAATTTAAATCTAGAACCGAAAAACAATGATCAATATTTGATTACAATTGGTAAGTCAAATTATTCATATAATATAAAAAGAGTGAATGAAATAGCTTTAGATAGAGTTGTCGATATAGTTTCATATGTTAAAAAAGCAATAGAGATGTCTCCTTTTAAAAACAAAAAAGATTCATTAGTATATTTAACTGGTTCAGGGTTATCAAATATAATAGGTGCTAAGGAAATAATGGCAAGAATTATTGGCCAAAGTGTAGAAATAATTTCTTCTTTGGTTCCACAATATAATAAGCCAAGCTTTAGTTCTTTGGCATCATTATTAGTTTTACAACAAAAGAAAATGAAAAATAATAAAAATAAATTACAAATAATATTTGAAAAAGCAATGCAAAAAACTAGGAGGAGATAAAATGGCCACATCGTCAGGAATCGCAAATATTAAGGTTATTGGAGTAGGCGGCGGAGGAAATAACGCGATAAATAGGATGATTTTTTCGGGAATTACCTCGGCTACTTTTATTGCTGCAAATACAGATATGCAAGCACTCAATATGTCTCATGCGCAAATAAAGATTCAATTAGGTGCTAATTTAACCAAAGGATTAGGTGCTGGTTCGGACCCTGAAATTGGTAAAAGAGCCGCTGAAGAAAGCAAGGAAGAAATTAAATCACATCTTGTTGATACGGACTTGCTTTTTATTACAGCAGGGATGGGTGGCGGCACAGGAACTGGTGCAGCTCCAGTGATTGCCGAAATGGCAAAAGAAATGGGTATACTTACTGTTGCCGTAGTTACAAAACCTTTTGAAAAGTTTGAGGGTAGAGTTAGAATGGATAATGCTGAAAAAGGCATTGCTGAACTAAGAAAATACGTTGATACATTGCTAGTTATACCAAACGAAAAACTACAACAATGTATGCCTAAAGGCACGCCTTTCGTGAAAGCTTTCCAAGCTGCTGATGACATTTTAAGGCAAGGTATTCAGGGAATTTCTGAAATAATTATGACGCCTTCACTAATAAATTTAGACTTTAATGATATAAAAAGCATTATTAAAGCTCAAGGTAATGCGCACATAGGCATTGGGCATGGGAAAGGGGAAAAAAGGACATACGATGCGGTTAAGCAAGCAGTGCAAAGCACACTTCTAGAAACAAATATTGAAGGCGCAACTGGCATACTAATCTATGTTGCAGGTGATCAAGGGTTAACTATAGATGAAGTTTATGAGAGTGTTGGTTTAATTAGGGATGTAGTGCACCAAGACGCAAAAATTATTTTCGGTATGGGAATTGACGATACATTAAATGCCGAGGTAGTGGTTACTGTTATTGCAACGGGCTTCCAGGCAACCCCTGGTGGTAAATATGGAGTTGGACCGAGACAATTTTTTAATGATAAAGATAATAGAAAAATGAATAATATGTATGGATATGTAGAAGAAGAGGAAAAGAAAGTGACCCAACCTAATGGTTCGCAAAAAGACAATAATGCTTCAGATTCTTCTAGTAGTTTAGGCTTACAGGAAGATTCACCACGGATCAATGTTACCAACTCAAAGTTGCCTCCATTCCTGCAAAGACTACAAAAAAACAATAAAAACAACGATTAGTAAGAAATATAGTTACACATTTATCTTTAAATTGGAGTAAATATGAGATGCCCATATTGTAATAGTTTAGATAGTAAGGTTGTAGATAGTAGAGAAAGTGAAGATGGCTCTTCTATTAGACGAAGAAGAGAATGTGAGGTTTGTAAAAAAAGGTATACCACATATGAAAAGATTGAGAGTATGCCAGTTCTAGTAATAAAAAATGATGGTAGTAGGCAACTTTTTGATATATCTAAAATAAAAAAAGGATTATTAAAGGCATGTGAAAAACGGCCAGTTTCTATGGAGCAAATAGATAATTTAGCTATTGAAATTGAAAAAAAGGTGAATAATTCACTTGCTCAAGAAATATCATCTAAAAAAATAGGTGATATGGTAATGGAAGGGCTAAAAGATTTAGATGAAGTAGCTTACGTTAGATTTGCTTCTGTACATAGACAATTTAAAGATTTGAATACGCTTAGAGAAGAGATAGATAAGTTAGTTGATTTCAAAAATAAAATTTAATCTTTTATTACATTTGACAATTACTAGATATTTTGATAATTTTAGCTTAAGTTGATTGGACGATTACACAAATGTGAGGAAAGTCCGAGCATCATAGGGCATAGTGGCAGAGAAATCCTGCTGAGGGTAACCTTAAGGAAAGTGCAACAGAAAAAAACCGCAGTCATTAAGGCTGTAAGGGTGAAAAGGCGTGGTAAGAGCACACCAGCAATTTGGCGACAAAATTGGCTGTGTAAACCCCACTTGATGCAAGAAAAGAGATTATTAGTGACCCGCTATTCTCTTATATCGCTAGAGCCATTTGGCGACTAATGGCCAAGATAGATGATCGTTTAAACAGAACTCGGCTTATAGATCAACTTAAAGAATTGAGCTTTTTACTAGCTCTTTTTTTTTGCCTTTACGTTACTCTATATAATATTATATTTTTAGTATCTTTGGTTGAATATTTCTCGTGTGCGTGATAGACTAAACTCGAGGTTTATATGGATTTATTTGATTATAAAAATAACAATAGCATGGCACCATTAAGTGCTAGAATGAGGCCTTCAAAATTGGAGGATTTTATTGGTCAAAAACATCTTCTAAAGGAAGGCTCACTTTTAAATCGCGCCGTAAAGGCTGATAGATTGGGAAGCTGTATTTTTTATGGTCCTCCAGGCACAGGGAAAACTTCTCTTGCTAATATTGTTGCTAAATCTACAAGTGCTGAATATGTCGAATTAAATGCTGTTTCATCTGGTGTAGCTGAAGCAAAAGAAGTCATATTAGCGGCAAAAGATAGGCTCCTTATGTTTAGAAAAAAAACATATTTAATATTAGATGAATGTCATAGATGGCGAAAAGATCAATCTGACTGTGTTTTATCTGCAATGGAAAAAGGAGAAATTATTTTTATTGGCAGTACAACCGAAAATCCTTATTCGAATATGACAAAAGCAATTGTTAGTAGGTGCAGGATTTTTGAATTCAAATCTCTTAGTGAAGTTGAAATAATCGAAGGAATGAAGAGAGCTTTGAATAATAAAGAAAAGGGCTTGGGGAATTATAATGTTTCTATTTCGGATGAAGCCCTTTTCCATATAGCACATAGTAGCAATGGCGACTTAAGAGTTGCACTTGATTCTCTTGAACTTTCTGTTATTACGACCCCGCCATCAAGTGAAAACAACTTGATAAAAATAAGTGTTCAAGATGCAGAGGAAATAATGCAAAAAAAGGTAATTTCAATTGATGCAGACAAGTTTTATGATATTTTAAGTGCATTTTGTAAAAGCTTAAGGGGTAGTGATCCTGATGCAGCTTTATTTTATGCCACATTATTAATTAATTCTGGTTTCGACCCTTTGATTGTTGCTAGAAGATTAGTTGTTCATTCATCAGAAGATGTAGGTTTAGCTGACCCTATGGCATTAAATGTTAGCGTAAACGCTCTATTAGCTTTAGAAAAAATTGGTTTACCTGAAGGGTTAATTCCTTTGAATGAAGCTATAATATATGTTTCAACTTCACCAAAGTCTAACTCTGTTGTTACTGCTATGCATTTAGCTAATGAAGCTGCAATAAATTTTAACAATATTAATGTTCCCGGGTATTTAATCAACTCGAACTATTCCTCAGAAAAAATTCCCGGATACAAGTATCCACATGATTATGCTGGTAATTGGGTCAATCAACAATATTTACCAGATAATATATGCGATTCCAGATTTTATTATCCTTCACAAAATGGATATGAAAAGGGTATAATAATAAAAAAGCAATATAAAATAAAGGAGAAGAAAGATGAGTAAAGAATTAAAAGGAACAAAAACTGAAGAAAACCTAAAATTTGCTTTTGCTGGCGAAAGTATGGCAAGAAATAAATATGATTATTTTTCTAGTAAAGCAAAAAAAGATGGTTTTGAGCAAATAGCAGATATTTTTTCTACCACAGCATTAAATGAGAAAGAACATGCAAAACTATGGTTTAAAGCTTTAAATGGTATAAATTCCACCTATGAAAATTTGATTTCCGCAGCACAAGGTGAGCACGAAGAGTGGACGGAAATGTATAAAAATTTTGCCGATATCGCCGAAAAAGAAGGATTTTTAGAAATATCACAACTTTTTAAAGGTGTTGCAAATATAGAGAAAAAACATGAGGAAAGATACAAGACTTTAGCAGACAACATTAAAACTGATAATGTATTTAGTAAAGACAAAAAAGTTGAATGGATTTGTCGTAACTGTGGTCATATATTGCTGTCAGATGAGGCCCCTGATATGTGTCCAGTTTGTTCTCATCCACAAGCATTTTTTGAAGTTAACAAAAAAAACTATTAAAATGAGAAAGATTGCTTTAGATATTGGTGACGTGAGAATCGGAATTGCAACAAGTGATCCTTTAGGCATAATTGCATCAGGATATGAAACATATGTTAGAAAGAATAATGATGAGGATTTTTCCTATATCTCTAAACTATGTAAAGACAAAGAGGCTGATACGATTATAATAGGTTTGCCAATAAATATGGATGGCACTTCAGGAGCCCGTGTTGATATTGTTAAAGAATTTGGACAAAAATTAAAAACATTTTTAGAAGAAAAAATTAAATTGGCATATATCGATGAAAGATTAACAACAGTCCAGGCTGAAAGAATGTTGATTTCAAGTGGTGTTCGGAGAGAAGACCGGAAAAAAATAGTCGACAAAGTCGCGGCTACAATAATTTTACAGACATATTTGAATTAAGTTGGGGTAATTATATGAGTATTGATGAAAAAGATGATATCAATGAAGAAGTGGTCGTCCTAGTCGGCGACAAAGGTGATGAGCACGAATTTAGAGAAATCGCTATAGTCGCACTAAACGATAAAACTTATATTTGTCTAGAACCTATCGAAGAATTAGAAGGATTTGAAGAAGGAGATTTGTTAATATATCAAATTACGCTAGATGAAAACGAAGAAGAGTTATTTATTCCCGTTAGGGATGAATTAGAGTTAGACCAAGTATTTAAAGAGTTTTTACGCTTGCAGGAAGAATATGAGAAGAAATAATAAAAGAGTAGTTTGTTTTATTTTGGTTTTTTTGATCTTATCCTTAATTATATTTTCTGTGTCTTGTAAACCCAAGGAACTAATCCAAGAAGAACCAGAGAATATTGAGGAAGAGATTGATACTAGTTCTCCTTTTTTGTCAGTTCCACCAATAAACGAAGATTTGTTTGATTATTCAAGTTATACTATCGCAATTATTACTTTTACTTCACAAGATGGCATTGATAGAATAGTAAAAGTAGCATTGTTTGAAGAAATGGCCCCAAAATCGTGTGAGAATTTTATCGAGCTTGCTCAAGCAGGTCATTATGATGGCACTATTGTACATCGGCTTATAAAAGATTTTATGATTCAAGGTGGGCATAAGTATGTAGAGAATACCGAGAATGATCAGATCAAGGTATTAGATAAGGCCGAAGTTGAAACTATAGAAGGGGAGTTTTCATTAAATGGTCATAATGAAAATAGCGAATTATTGCATGAGCCAGGCGTTATTTCTATGGCAAGGGCAGATGGATATAATACTGCAAGTGATCAATTCTTTATTTGTACTGCAACTAGCCCACATTTAGACGGAAAGTATGCGTCTTTTGGTAAATGTGTTGATACCTTAAGCCTATACAACATTATTGAGCTTGGCAAATCTAAAACTTACACGATATCCAATGGAGCTTTAGAGGATTTCCCTTTCCCAGTAATATATATTAAAACGGTCGAGATTATTTTACCTAATTAAACGGAGAAATGTAATTGCTGATTAAAAAACAAATCCCTAATTTCAAAATTTTCAGGTTAATAGGTTTTATTAAACCGTTATTATTAATTGTTTTTTGTTTGCTATTGTTTTGTATTTTTTTCGGGAAACAACATTCTTACGCTTTTGCGGCAGGAGAGTACAATCAAAATGATTTTTCATTAAACACAGTTCCAAAAACAGAAACATATAATGCAACAGGTATTCCTTATGAAACTTCGATATACTATCAAGGACAAGTATTTACTGATTATACAGTTTCTTATGTTAATGACACGTATATTGAAACAGAAACTCCACCACAAAATGTTGGTGTTTATACGGTAATAATTAGAATCAACAATTCGGAAATCTTCTGGGAAACATCTTTAACTATAACTCCAAAACCTATTACAATCGAATATGGAGGGGCTTCTTCATATCAATATTTCGGTGTGGAATTTTCTAGAAGTATCTCGCCAATAGGAGTAATTAATGATGAGGAAATAGGTTTATCTTTTCAATATATTGGGACTAAAGAGACACTTGAACCTAATGTAAAACCTATAAACGCTGATTCATATGAAATAGAAATAACAATTACTAATAACAACTACAGTATAACTCAACACACTGGGAACAACCCTAGAGAGCTTACGATTATTAAGGCTTCATTGTCTGCCAAGGCAGAAGATGTGATGATAAATGAAGGAGAAACACCAGAATTTTTAGTTACAATTACGGGTTTTGTATCTAACGAGGACGAGGAGGTGTTGATTAGTTTACCGCAAGTAATATGTGAAGAAAACGAACCAGGAGATTATTCTATTATTCCTACAGGTGGAGCAGCCAATAATTATTCGATAAACTATTTCCCGGGAACATTAACCATTAACAAAATAGATGTTGAAGCAGATACAGACGATGGTTTGCATGTTTTTTCAATTGAGGGTGTTTTTAATCCTAGCTACAACTTGATTGTTAATAGCATTTCTGCCGAGGAGTCAGTATATACAACCGCAATGTCTATTATAGAAACCAGGGGAATGTATACATATATGGACAAAGTATTATACTCTTTCGATACTTCTGAATCAGAGGGGTATTCAACCTCAAGTAGATATAAGCTAAAAATATCCAATATTGTTTTGCAGAAAATATTTAGTTATAAAATTCTAGTTGTTGATGAAGTAGGATTAGTTTATGAAATAACAAAATATAACTATACCAATGGAACTTTATCATTTTCTTCAGATAAGTTAGGTACCATTTTTATCGTTGAAAGACAATTAAGAACATATCTTGGTCTAGGAATAGTTGCTGGACTAACATTAGTTATCATTGCGTTTCTTATTTTAACAAAACTTAAATATCAGATAGATAAAAGAGAAATTGAAAGACAAAATAAAGAAGTAAAAGCAGAAAAGAATAAGTATAGATGGGATTAGTTCTAAGAAGAGATATTAAGGAAATAACAAGAGTATACAATTGAATATTATATTTGCATAATTCCACTTAATATTTTAAAAGGGTATTAAATTCAAAATTCAATCATTACTAACTATCATTAGCATATTATAGACAACTTTTAACATTTTTTTGTTGCTCTTTTTAGTTAACTTATGATATTATTACACAGGTTATTACACACTCGCATTTAGTATGCTTCTGTTGCCTTATAAGGTTATAGCATACAATACAATAAATCGAGGAGGATTAAACAGGAGGATTTATGGCAGTAGTTACAATGAAACAGTTGTTGGAAGTGGGGCTTCATTTTGGACATCAAGTAAAAAGATGGAACCCAAAAATGAAAGATTACATTTATGGTGTTAGAAATAATATCCATATAGTAAACCTTCAAAAAGCTGTTGATTTAATTGAAGTGGCATTTAATTTTGTCCAGGGAGTAGCAGCACAGGGTAAAGATATTTTGTTTGTAGGCAGGAAAAAGCAAGCTAAAGATGTCATAAAATCCGCTGCAGACCGCTGTGGAATGTATTATGTTAACGAGAGATGGCTAGGTGGAATGTTAACAAACTTTCCAACTATGAGATCAAGAATAGACAGGTTAAACAAGTTAGACCAAATGGAACAAATAGGCTCGTTTGAATTATTGCCTAAAAAAGAAGTTTTGCAACTAAATAAAGAAAGGGGAGTTCTTAGAAGAAATCTTGGTGGTATTCAAAACATGAGAGTATTACCTGGTGCTTTATTTGTTGTGGATATTAAAGAAGAGCACTTAGCAATTGCGGAAGCAAAAAAATTAAACATTCCTATTGTAGCTCTTGTTGACACTAATTGTGATCCTGATTTAGTTGACTATGTTATACCTGGAAACGATGATGCCATACGTGCAGTTAAATTAATTGCTAATATAATGGCTGATGCAGTTATTATTGCAAAAGAAGGTGAAGAGTCATTAAAATTAAGCCGCAACGAAGAAGTTTTGGCTCCCAATGAAACGGTCGTAGAAGAAGTTGTTGCTGCTGCTGAATTACCATTAGAATAGCATTTTATTAAGGAGGCACTTATTATGCAATTTACTGCAGAAAATGTTAAAGATTTAAGAACACGTACTGGGGCAGGTATGATGGATTGTAAAAACGCCCTTGTTGCTACAGAGGGAGATGTTGATAAAGCCATAGAATATCTCAGAGAAAAAGGAATTGCAAAAGCTGCCAAAAAAGCAACTAGAATTGCCTCTCAGGGAATAGTTGATAGCTATATTCATATGGGTGGAAAGATAGGTGTAATTGTTGAAGTAAATTGTGAGACCGATTTTGTTGCAAAGGGCGATATGTTTAAAGAGTTGGTTCATGATATTGCCTTACAAATTGCGGCATTTAAGGCAACATATGTATCAAAAGAAGAAGTTCCTCAAAGTGAGATAGATTACGAAAAGGGTATTGCTAGAGCACAAATTATTAATGACCCAGCTTTAGCAAAAAAACCTGAAGCCGTAAAGGAAAAAATGGTAGATGGTAGAATAGATAAGTACATAAAAGAAGTATGTCTATTAGAACAACCCTTTGTTAAAGACCCCAATATGACAATAGCGGATCTTGTGCTGAATGCAATTGCAAAAATCGGCGAGAAGATTGCCATTAGAAGATTTGTAAGATATGAAATGGGAGAAGGGTTAGCCCAAAAGGAATGTAATCTTGCCGAAGAGGTTAATGCTGAAATATCCAAAATGTCCAAATAATTAATTAAAAGATACCGCATGGTATCTTTTTTGTTGGAGGGAACAATGGAAACAATATTTCAAAGGGTTTTGTTGAAAATTTCCGGAGAAGCTTTAGCTGGTCCAAGTGGTTTTGGAATTGATGAAGCCGTTTTAGCTTCGATAGTAAGACAAATTGCCAAAGTGCACGATGCCGGTGTTGAAATTGGAATAGTGGTGGGGGGAGGAAATTTTTGGCGTGGAAGACAAGGCGGCAAGATGGATAGAACCACGGCTGATCATATGGGAATGCTAGCAACAGTTATCAATGCTCTTGCTATGCAAGACGCTTTAGAAAGAGCTGGAGTTATGACAAGAGTTCAAACAGCTTTGGATATTACTAAAGTAGCTGAACCTTTTATCGCTAGAAAAGCAAATAGACACCTTGAAAAAGGAAGAGTAGTAATTTTTGGTTGCGGTACTGGGAGCCCCTTCTTTACAACTGATACTGCAGCGGCTCTAAGAGCAAATGAAATTCATGCTCAGGCGTTGTTACTTGCAAAAAATATTGATGCAGTATATGATTGTGACCCAAGAACAAATCCTAAGGCAAAAAAACTTGATACTATCTCTCCCAAAGAATATATTGAAAAAGGCCTTACAATAATGGATACAGCTGCAGTTGCACTATGTAGTGAAAATGGTATTCCAATAATTGCTTTTGGCCTTGCAGAAAATGATAGTATTATGAGAGTTGTAAGTGGAGAAAAAATTGGTACGATAATAAAATGATACTTTTGTTTTCTTATTCAAATAATTGAAATATTAATAATTAGCGCTTTCCCGATTAGGAAAGCGCTTTTTAAATACGCGCGTATGTTGTAATAAATGTACTTATATGTTATATTATTTAAGAATATAAACAAAAAAGGAAGGTTATTTTTTATGTCATATGCAAACGAAAATCTTGAGCTTGTTTTTATGGATCTTGAAGAAAGAAGTGAGAAAACAATTATTAGTTATAGAACAGAACTTTTGGGAATGAGAGTTGGTAGGGCAAATCCAAAGATTTTAGATAAAGTTGTTGTTAACTATTATGGATCCCCTACTCCTATAAACCAGATGGCAAACATTACGATTCCAGAGGCTAGACTTCTCGTAATTAATGTATGGGACAATAATGCTATTAAAAGCGTGGAAAAAGCAATTATTGATGCAAACCTAGGAATATTTCCTTCTAACGATGGAAAAGTTCTAAGAATGACTTTCCCTGAATTAACTGAGGAAAGACGCAGGTCACTAGTAAAAGATATAAAGACCTTGAGTGAAACATCAAAAATAGCAATTAGAAATATTCGTAGAGATGTACTCAATAAGATTAGGTCGTTTGAAAAAGAAAGTTTAATTACGGAAGATGACCTTAAAGTTGCAGAGAAAGACCTGGATAAAAGAGTAAATGAACTTATCTTTGAAATAGATAAGATAACAGCCGAGAAAGAGATTGAAGTGATGTCGGTGTGATGAAACATCTTGGGATTATCATGGATGGGAATGGTCGCTGGGCTACGGAAAGAGGACTACCTCGGTTGAGCGGTCACGAAAGTGGTGCAAAGGCAGTATTGGAAATAATCGATGCCGCGGATGAACTAAAGATTAGTATCCTTTCGCTATATGCATTCAGCTTAGATAATTTCAAAAGGGATGCTCTAGAAGTACTAGGAATTTTTGGGATTATATCGGATTTTTTGGCCAAAACATTGATTCCACTAGCAAAATCAAGAAATTATAGACTAATGTTTATCGGTGATTTTTCTAAACTACCTAGTCATCTGATGCTGTCAGTATCAAAAGCTAATCAAGCGACTTTAAACAACACAGGGATGAAAATTATTATTGCTTTAGCATATAGTGGGAAAATGGAAATTAAAGACGCTTTTAATTTAATACTAGAAGAAAAGCTTAATAACGGCGATTATTCTCCTATAACGCAAGATGATATCGAAAAACACCTTTATACTGCTACAATTGTTAATCCCGACGCGATTTTAAGATTTGGGGGAGAAAAACGTTTATCGGATTTCATGCTATATCAAGCTGCTTATACAGAGTTGTTTTTTGAAGACAAAATGTTCCCTGATGCTACAAAAAAAGACATTTATCAAGTTGTTAATGAATATAATAAAATTAGGCGGAATTTTGGAGATGTAAAACAATGAAAATACTAAAAAGAACCTTTCAAGGCTTATTCTTTTTTTCAATTCTTATGGGGTTTATTATTTTATCTGGGACGATAAAAAGAAATGATATCTATTTTGGACAGTTTTTCTTTGATGCTCTATTGCTAGCAGTTACCATCATTTCCGTAATTGAAATGATTATAACTGCACAAGAAGCAGGATATCCACAAAACTCAGCTATTCCTTTATCCGAATATAAAAAGGATAAAGAAAAAATTAATGGTTATAATCCGTTGATAGCACCATTAATAACAGCTGTAGTTTTATCATATCCCGCAATTAAGTTTTTTGGGTATAAAGGTTTATTACTACTAATGGCTTTAGAGATAATTTTACTTTTTTTGTTTTATGTTTTTAATAATAAAGTAAAAATTAATGATTTTTTGATTTCAATTTTTATTTTTATCTATCCTATTCTACCCATGACAGTTGCTATGCAGCTAGTTAATGCTTATGGAATGATACCATTACTAACTGCGATAGGTTCTGCTATGATGGCAGATGTATTTGCATTTTATTTTGGCAGTCTTATCAAGGGGCCGAAGATATTCCCTAAAATTAGCCCTAAAAAAACTTACTCTGGTTCTATAATGGGATTAGTTGGTGGAGTTATCGGAGCATTAGTTGTTTATGCTCTATTTGAGTTAACCAACTTACCTTTAAACAGAGTTATAGAGTTCAAGAATTATTTTAATCCTTGGATTTTTTACCCGTTAACAGGTCTTGTCATCGGGTTTTTAGGTGAAATAGGAGATCTTGCGGCTAGTCGGATAAAGAGATGCACAGGGGTAAAAGATTTTGGGAAAATTATGGGCTCTCATGGCGGTATCATCGACAGATTAGATAGTATATTTTTTGCGGTAATATATATGGCGATTTTTATGAGCTTCGCTTTTGCTTAAGGAAATGATGAATAAAGTTAAAGTTGGAATAATAGGGTCCACTGGTTCTATTGGTACACAAACTCTACAAGTAGTTTCTGCTCATCCAGACCTATTTGAAGTTTCGCTATTATCCTGTAGAAGAAATATTAAATTACTTAGTAATCAAATAGCTGAATTTAATCCATCCCAAGTAATTCATGGTGATACCTCAGCCCTTAATGACCCAGAAACATTTAATGATTGTGATATTGTAATTAATGGAATTAGCGGTTTTGCAGGACTTTTACCAACAATAGCTGTGTTAAATAGTGAAGCAAGACTAGCTACTGCTAATAAAGAAAGTTTGGTCTGTTATGGGAATGAATTGATGAAACTTGCTGCAAAACAGAACAAAAATATTTTTCCTGTCGACAGTGAGCATTCAGCAATTTTACAATGTATGGAAGACAATGGCAATGTGAAAAAAATTGTTTTGACTGCATCTGGCGGGCCATTTAAAGGTTTTACTAGAGAGCAGCTTAGTAAAGTAAGTTCTGATGATGCGATAAAACATCCAACATGGAAAATGGGGCTAAAGGTTACTGTGGATAGTGCCACTTTGATGAACAAAGGTATGGAGATAATAGAAGCAAAACATATCTTTAATATTACGGAAATTGATGTATTAATCCATAGAGAAAGTATTGTTCACTCTTTAGTTGCTTTTAAAGATGGTTCTTTAAAGGCTCTTCTATCAGTACCTGATATGTCTATCCCGATTCAATATGCTTTAACTTATCCCCAAAGGATTAAAGGACTTGCTAAAGAATTAGATTTATCTGAAATAGGTATTTTAACTTTTGGGAAGCCTGATTACGATAGATTCCCTTGTTTGGAAATTGCTAAAAGTATTCTGCATAAAGGCGATTATGAAGGTACTATTATGTCTGTTGCGGATGAGATAGCTGTTGAAGCTTTCCTAAATAACAAAATAGGTTTTTATGATATTTCTGATATTATAATCAAATGTTTTAACGAGTTCGATACGGGCAACATAAGAAATGTTAATGATGTTTTGTTACTTGCTTCAGAAGTGAAAAAATTTATTGCAACCAATTATAAAATTAATTCAGCAACATGATTTGTTCTTTGAATAAATCATTAGATAAGAGAGACATTACATGATATTTATTAATGCAACATTTTTAGGGGTTTTATCTACAATAGGATATATACTATTAGGGTTAATTGCACTAATGTTTATGATAGTTGTGCATGAATTAGGTCATTATTTAGCAGGTAAAATATTGGGTTTTAAAATTGCTGAATTTGGGATAGGTTTTGGCCCCGCTATTTTTAAAAGAGTTAATAAAAAAAATGGAGAAATATTTTCGATACGACCTATACCGCTTGGAGGTTTTTGTCGTTTTGAAGATGAAGATGATAACTCCTCAAGTCCTTCAGCATTTAATAACCAAAAAGCATGGAAAAGAATTATTGTACTTTTTTCAGGCGCTTTCTTTAATTTTATTTCTGGGTTAATTATAATTACCATTTTTTTTGCATCATATGGACAACTGACTCTAAAAGTCGACAATATATATCCAGATAGCGTTAATGCTACAAATTTATCCTTGGAAAAAGATGATGTTATTATCAGGGTCGATGGAAAACAATTAAATATACTTGAAGGTCAAGATGCTTTATCTCCTTTCCAAAAGGCAAAAGATCGAATTGAGATTGTAGTAATTAGGGACGGACAAAGAAAAAAGATATTTATTGAAAAGAGTGATTACACCCTAGGAACATTTGATGCTCAAGGAGAGTTTGAAGAATCAAATCCAGTAGAGAAAAAATATGGCTTTGGATTTTCCGGTGCATTAAATACTCAAAAATTTGATTTTTTTAGTAGCATATCTCGAGCTTTTTCATTTATGTTCTTTATCGTTTACAAAATTTTTGAAATATTTGGAAGACTATTTACGGGGGAAATAGGCCTTAATAGTTTAGGGGGGCCAGTTTCAACAATTCAAGTGATTACGCAGGCTAGTCAAGCAGGTTTTGCCTCTCTAACATTTGTAGTATCAATTATTTCTGCTAATTTGGCAATAATGAATTTAATGCCTCTGCCAGCATTAGATGGTTCAAGGATAGTTTTTTGTATAATTGAGATGATTAGGAAAAAACCTATCAATAAAAAAATTGAAGGCATAATTCATACAATCGGGTTTATACTTCTTATATTGTTTGCTGTGTTTATTGATTTATTTAGGTTCCTTTCATGATTAAAAGATAAATTCAATAATTCGAAAACTAAAATATGTTGTATATTAAATTATGTATGCTGAGGTTTAAATGAAAAGAAGTGCAATAAAGATAAAAGATTTAGTAATTGGAAGTGGAAATAAAATAGCAATTCAGTCGATGACTAATACTAAGACTTCAAATATAGATGAGACTATTAAACAAGTTCATACTCTTGAAGCAATAGGTTGCGATATCGTTAGGATATCTGTCCCAGATAAAGCTTCAGCTGAAGCTCTCAAGGTTATTGTAAATAGCACAACTGTGCCAATTGTGGCAGATATCCATTTTGATAGCAATCTTGCTATTCAGGCAATTTACTCTGGTGCTCATAAAATTAGAATTAATCCATCAAACTTTCCGGCGCTTGAGTTAGAAAGACTAGTTGGGATTACAAAAGAAAAGCAAATACCTATTAGAGTTGGGGTCAATGAGGGATCCATTAAAGGTAAGGCTAGTGCTTTTGACTTAGCAAGTTACACACTTGATAATGTTAGTAAACTTGAAAAATTTGGTTTTACAGATATAGTAATATCAGCAAAATCCTCTGACTGTTTAAAGACAATTGAAACATATAAAATATTACAAAAAGAATGCTATTATCCTCTACATGTTGGTTTAACGGAAGCAGGAGTAGGGCGTTATGCCGAAGTAAAATCAATATATGTTATTTCTTCATTAATTAATCTTGGAATAGGCGATACCATAAGAGTTTCCTTGAGCGGAAATCCCGAAAGAGAAGTTTTTTTAGCTAAAGATATTCTTTCTGCAGCAGGCAAATTAGAGAAACCTTTTGAAATTATTTCTTGTCCAACATGTGCAAGGACTGAAATACCAGTAGAAAATATCGCACTACAATTAGAGAAATTAAATATCAAATTTGCCCAAAAAATTAAAATATCAATAATGGGTTGTATAGTAAATGGCCCTGGCGAGGCCCAAACTGCAAATATTGGTATTTGTGGTGGAAAAGGATTTTCGATGCTTTATATAGATGGCAAACCTATTAGCAAAATTCCCAATGAAAAAATTTTGGAAACAATAATAACTCAGATAAAAAAATATGAAACAAGAATATAAGTATATAGAAAAACTAAATGATTGCTTGCCCGAGAGGGCTAGAATTTTTAAACTATCAAAGGTTTTTATTGATGGTAACTATATCCTTAATATTACTCTTCTAGTGAATTCCAGTGATTACGACAGTAAGCTTAACGATGAGTTGAAAAAGGCAGTGGAAAAGTTTTCGTATTCTATATTACCTGAAGAAAAAACAATTAATATAATATACAAAAAAACCATAACAAGTGAAGCACTTATTGTATCTCACTTATTGAGGATAATTTACGATAAACACCCTATCATTGCTCCACAGATCCATACCGAAGACATAAATGTTTCTCTTGGTCCTGGTGAAGTCATTGTTAAACTATTTTTGAATAAAGAGACAAAAAACTTTATGATTGCGAATTCAATTCATTTATCGATAGCTGAAGAATTAGAATCTCAGATAATGGAAGAAGTAAAAGTAATTTTTGGTGAAGACAAAAATACTGATATTTTTATGCCTAGAAAAGTTGTAAGAGGAGAAAGTGAATCTCTTAACATAAGATTAATTTCGATTAATCAAAAAAAATCATTAATTGGTGCTATATCTAAATCTCCTATATATATATCCGATATAGATAAAGATGATTCTCAAACGAAAGTTGTTTGTGGGACTGTTAAGGATATGAGGCAAGGGTATGCGAAAAAATCAGGCAAGTTATGGATAACTTTTTCTTTAGATGATTCGACAAGTGTAGTGAAGTGCTTAATGATACCACTAAAAAAACATGTGGATGTTATAAGTAACGAAGTTAAAGCAGGTGTAAGTTTAGTGGTAGAGGGCAAATACTCTATTTCTTCAAAAAACGAAAAAGGAGAAAAGATTTTTTTTATTGATTACATTGCTACTTGCGATATTGATTATAGTAGTGTTCATTTAGAAATACCTTATAAACAAGTTGCCACTAACTATATTGTGATAATTCCTCAAGATTATATTGAAGAGGTTCAAGATGATTTTTTCGACAATGAAAATGAAGTGAGTGAACTTTTAAGAGGTAACATAGTTGTTTTCGATTTAGAAACTACTGGATTTAATAATGCCGAAGATGAAATAATCGAAATCGGAGCAGTTAAATTGGAGAATGGCACTTTAACTAAAACTTTCCAGACATTAATTAATCCTGGAATTCACATACCTGATGAAGCTTCTAAAGTTAACAATATTTATGATCAAGATGTTTTAGATGCCCCATCTTTTAAAGATGTAATTTCAGACTTTTATAAGTTTTGTTATGGTTGTAAGCTAGTTGCTCATAATGCCCCCTTCGATATGGGGATGATATCTTTTCACGCAAGAAAATATTCTTATAAGTTTGATAATCAGTGTATTGATACTTTGGGATTAGCACGCAAAACATTAAAAATAAAAACTGGGCTGAAATTGGAAGAGCTTAAGAAACGATATAATATTGAAACAGGCACTGCGCATAGAGGACTAAGTGATGCTTTGGCGACTGCAAAGTTGCTCAAGCTACTATTAAAAGCTAGAAAATAATTTAATATGATTGATTAATTAATAGTGAATACCATTTAATAAAGCAAAATAAGTTATAATAATATTTATGAAAATTAAAAAGATAATAATTTTAATAGTACTTTTATTGTTTGTATCGGCACTAGTTACCTTAGTGGTTTCTTGTGGGAAAACGAGTCAACCAGTGAACAAGTCATTGTACATTATTTTCAATGCTAATGGCGGAGAGTTTTTACCAGGACAACCTACTTATAGTGTCTCCGTGCAGCAAGGAGATTCTATAGTGTTACCAGAGGTATTACCAACTCGTGATGGCTATGTGTTTATAGATTGGTACTTAAGTGAGGAGTTAAAAGATAGCGACAAGCTAAATATTGCCTTGTTTAAAGCAGTTGAGGGGAGAACAATTTTCGCCAAATGGGAAAGCGTTGACACATATAAACATTCTATATCCGTTTCCTCTTTTGAGAACGCCAAAATCAATGTGTTTACTAAACCACGGTCTATCTACCCTGAAATTGTTAATAGAGCATCAAAAGGCACAATTTTAATCTTGGACATTGAAATAACTAATCCAGCATATATGCTAGAGAAGGGCTCATTAAAAGCCGTCGACATACTTTCAACTAATCAAGATATTATTATTGATGAAAACACTTTGATGTTTGAAATGCCATCATATCCAATAACAATTTTGGCAAGATTTGAGAAAAGGCCATTTAACATCGATATCGTGGGAAAAGAAACTTTAAACGGTATGGTTATTATTGGTAGCGAAACTGCAAAACAAGGAGAAGATGTAACAGTTTTTGCTATTCCAAATATTGGTTTCAAATTAGACGAGATTAAAATATTAGGAAATGGAGAAATTGTTTCAAACAATGTGTTTACTATGGGGGCATATGATACTGCCTTAAGTGTTAAGTTCTCTAGAGTTGATAAATATATCAGTTATCCTATAGTAATTAATCAAGTTGAAGGTGCTATGATCAAATGCAATGAGGTTATAGCTAATGCTGGAGATTTTATAGCTCTAGATATTGATTTATCTGAAGGATATTATTTAAATTCCTTATTATTAAATGGTCTTCCCGTTGAAAAAAATGGTTTTGTCATGCCTGAGTCTGAAGCAATCGTTACAGCTATTATATATGAAATTGATCTTTCTGAGAAATTTAATTTATCATTAGCAGTAAAACCTGAAAACTTAAGTAACCAATATATTTCAATTAAAAATTTTAAGTCAGAGGGATATAGTGCTGGGGAAAAAATAGAGCTTGATACTAATTCGCTTGGAGAATTTATAATTGATAGCATAGCCGTAAATGGGAAATATTGCTCCCTAAATACTCTATTTATGCCGATGGAAAATGCAGTGTTAACAGTAAGTCTATCTACTAAAGGTAACATTATAAAAATATCTCAAAATAATACTTTGCAAATAGCCGTATCACACGAATATGCAAATGTTGGCGAAATGGTTAAAATTGATATTCTTGAACCACTTGATGGCAAAATACTCAACTTGGAATATAGAAAAGAACCTGACGGAGATGTATATTATCAAATACTTGATAATCAATTTGAAATGCCCGACTTCCCTATTATTATAACTGCGATTTCAGCGTCTCTAGGTTCAGAGGAAAGGACAATATCAATACAAGCAGCTATTAATGGATATATAGAGGTTGAAAATGCTAATTTTGGATATGGTTTTAACGAAGTTGTAACTACAAAAATATATCCTGAACTAGGGTCTTGTATTTCTAAACTTTTCTATGTAAATTCAGAAAAGGAAATGACAGAAGAAAATATTTTCTATGTTTTTAAAACAAAGGATGTCAAAGTAGGGCTAGATTCTATTAGTTTTACTATGCCTAATTTTAATATAAAATTGTACGCTGAATTTAAGAAATATCATTCAATTAATCCTTTTGAAAATGAAAAGCTTATTATATATCCAGAAAGGGAACTTGCCTTCGAGGGAGATGATATATATGTTTACGCATTTGCTAGAAACAATTATGATTTGTCAGCATTTACTATTACGCAAAACAATGTCGAAATAGATATTTCGATGTATTTTACGATGGGGAACATAGATGTTGAATTAAATTATTTTAATAAAACTTCAGCAAATCAAATTCAATACGATATAATAATTAACTCTTTCGAAAATGGAAAAATTGAAGGGCCCTCTAGAGCAAAAGTTGGCTCATTGGTTCCTTTAAACATCCTTCCCGCTAAAGGCTACTCATTATATTCCTTGAAAATAAAGAAATCCTCAGATCTTGATAGCGTAGCAACAGAAATTGTCGACACCTTTATTATGCCAAACTATAAAGTATCAATCCTTGCCCAATTTCGTTATATTGAAGGAACTAATAGCTTTTCTTTATCAAAAGCTTATCAAGAGAAAAAGAGCAATTATTTTAATGATTTCGGGATTTATTTAAGATATTTCGATAATTTAACTAGCATATCAACTCTGTTTAATGCAAGTCCGCAGATTTTGAATATATCAGCATATATTGAGGCAGTTCTTTTAGGCGAAACCAACTGGGGAACTTCATTTTATATCATTGAGACCAATAGACCTACAATGCTAAATTCTTTAGGACAAGTTTTTTCTAATTATTTTAAGAATGATATAGGTGAAATAATAGATTGTGAGCTTTTTAATGGTTATATCACTATTTCAGTAGGTGGAGTAGCTGAAGAAGATTACCTATTGGTAAAAAATGGACTTCATCTATGTGATGGTAGATATTATGTTTTTGAAAAACTTGATGGTACTTATGGTATTTATAGAAGTTTAATAAATTATCCATTTGAAATTATCCCCTCATATTTTAAGGAAACAGGAAAAATTCCTCGAATTATAAGTTATTTGGGGAAAAATACTTATCCAAACGGAAATGGGATTAAGGGAATTTATCTCGCAAATATAAGGACTTTGGCGGATTTTTCGCTAAGCAATTTATCCCTTGTAGAAGAACTTGACTTAACACAAATTACTCGTATTGGTATAGGGGTGTTCAGGGGTAGTCGTTCATTGAATAAAGTATATATTGGCTCTGAAAACAACAAATATATAGTAGATGCTGGCGCTATATATACAAAAAACAAACAGACTCTTATTCTTTACCCTTCAGGAAGAATTGATTCAACATTTACAATTGCTTTTGGGGTAGTCAATATTAACGACTATGCATTTTATGAAGCTATTAATTTATCCAATATATATTTCCAAAGTAATAAAAAAATTAACTCAATCGGAGATAGCGCTTTTTGGGGGTGTTCTTCTTTATCTAATATACAGGTTGTTGCTATGAACCCTGAAACAACTGCAACTGCAGATCTTAACAATATACTTAGTGATGGTTCAAGAATCGGGGATTATTCTTTTGCTAATACCAAAGGAATAAGAAGATATAATATTAGTTGTGTTGATAGGGTAGGCAATAGCGCTTTTGAGTGGGATGGTTCTTTGGAATTAACAATTGACATATCATTAAAAGAGAATAATTGTATACTAAGCTATTTGGAGCCTATATACATAGAGGGTGAGGAACCTTATGTTAACTTAAAAATAATATTACACCCAATAATGTTAAATGATTATTTAAACAATAATATTTGGAATATATATGAATTTGCCTTTGTTGTGGATTGAGGGAAAATGGAAAGCTTAAGAAAAGAAGAAATAATTAATAACATAAGAAATATTGAATGCACTGTTGATAGGGCTTTATTAGAAAGCAATAATATAGAGATAGATAATTTTGAGATAATCATTGCCTCTAAGCATCAGAGGATTGATGAGATGGTTTTCGCAAAATCATTGTTTAAGAAAAATAGCGTTTTTGGTGAGAATATTGCTCAAGAATTAAGAGATAAGTATATACCTTCGCAGGTTTTTGATTTCATCGGAAATATTCAGACAAATAAGATAAAATATCTTGTTGGGAAAACTAGATTGATTCAAAGCGTAGATAATCTATGCACCTGTGATGAAATTCAACGGTTATGTGAAAAAAAAGGCATCTTTCAAAATATTCTAGTACAAATTAACGCCGGTAACGAAGCTAGCAAAGGTGGCATTAGAATTGAAGAAGCTTCTAAATTGATCGACTCAATTAAAATGTATAACAAAATTATAGCAAAAGGGCTTATGATAGTTACTCCTCTTGCAATTAACCAAAGTAGCCTTATAGAGTATTTTAAATCATCAAAACAACTTTTTGACTCAATTAAAAAGAATATATCTACTTTCCAACACTTATCTATGGGTATGACAAACGATTATCTTACCGCAATTTTAAATGGTTCAAACATGGTTAGGCTTGGTCGTGCGATTTTCGGCGAAAGATATATAAAACGCTAGAAATAATTGTTATTGCAAAATTGTATTCCCGAAAATACGCTAATATAGAATAAAATGAAATATTTGCCTATTTTTATACTTTTATAATTAATTTGATTATTTGATTATATTTGCATATAATAATGACTATGAAGAAATTAATTTTTAAATTAAGCCTTGAATTTTTGTTGATAATCTTATTGATAACTTTAGATTTACTAACAAAAATATATATTTATGGACCTATTAATTTAAGTGGTGTAGATATTATTTTAATCAAGGATGTTTTAAGATTTACCTCGGTAGAAAATACAGGAGCCTCTTTTGGGATATTTTCAGATCATACTCTGATTCTATCTATTGTTTCTCTAATTACAGTAATTGGTGCAATTGTTGCGCAGATATTAACAGCCAAACAGTTTAATAAGCCATTATTTAGAATTTCATTATCTTTGATAATTGCAGGTGGAATTGGTAATCTTGTTGATAGATTTTCATTTGGATTTGTTAGAGATTTTATTTATTTTGAATTGATTGATTTTGCGGTATTTAATATTGCTGATTCTTGTCTAACAATTGGTTGTATATTATTAATTATATTCATTATTTTCGACTATGGTCACTCGGCCTTTAAAAAGGATAAGGGAGAATAATTTTGTGGAAACCAAAGTTTTATTTGTTACCGAAGAAAATAGTGGTAAAAGGCTAGATGTCTTTATCTCATCTAATGAGAAAACAATTAGTAGAAATAGAGCTCAAAATATTATTGCAAGAGGGCTTGTTTCGAAAAACGAAATTGTGTTAGATAAGCCAAGTTATATCGTTAAGTTTAATGATTATATAAAAGTAGTTATTGAAGAACCAATAATTCTTTCTGCAAAGCCACAAGATATACCATTAGACATTATTTATGAAGATTCCGAACTTTTAGTAATTAATAAAGCTCGTGGTATGGTCGTGCACCCAGCTTTAGGAAACCCCGATGGCACATTAGTCAATGCTTTGATGAATAGAGTTACTTCTTTATCTAGTATCAATGGTGTTATTAGACCGGGTATTGTTCATAGACTTGATAAAAACACCACAGGTTTAATGGTTGTTGCCAAAAATGATGCAGCTCACAATAATTTGTCCTCACAATTTTCGAAAAGGACTATGAAAAAGATATATGTTGGACTTGTAGAAGGGAAAATTGACTTAGAAGAAGGAATTATTGAAATGCCTATTGCTAGAAATACTAATGGTGATAGGAAGAAAATGACTGTAAATAACAATGGTAGATATGCAAAAACTAGCTATAAAGTAATTGAAAAATTCAGTTCTTATACTTTACTTGAGTTTACTCTTCATACTGGAAGGACACATCAAATAAGAGTACATTGTAAATTCATTAACCATCCTATTGTTGGTGATCCATTGTATGGAAAACCTACTAAATTAATAGTCGATGGACAATTGTTACACTCCTTCTACCTAGAGTTTTCCCACCCCTTAACTGGCGAAAGAATGGGATTTAAAAAGGAAATACCTGATGATTTTAAAAGAGTTCTTGATTTAATAAGAAAATGATTATATGTATTTTGAACTCCCATTAAGATTAGATATCCCCTTTTTTGCTAAATGAGGCTTCGTTAAAGCATGAAAACACTTGTCATTTATATAAATACATGATAATATAGTCTTGCTTTAATAATATGATTGGTAGAGTGGTCGTTTGGCCACTCTTATTTATTGAATAGGAGTTATAAATAGATTAAATGGACTGTGAAAACTTAAAAAATAATGCAGAGAAATATATTAATCCTATCATTGAAGAAATGGGCTATGAGATTGTAGAAGTTAAATGTGAAATACTTAATAAGCAGAAAACTCTTACTTTCTATGTATATTCTATTGACGGAATTACTCTAGATGACTGCTTAAAAATTAACGATAGATTGATATTACCTTTAGAAGAATTGGACATATCAAAAGGAGAGGATTATGTTTTGAATATTTCTTCCCCAGGCCTTGATAGACCAATTGTTACAAATGATGATTATAGAAGAAATATAAACACAAAGGTAGACATAGTAAAAAATAAAAGTAAAAATAAAATTGTTGGTATTTTAAAAGAATTTGATGATATTTCATTAACAATTTTAAATTCCCAAGGCAACCTAGTAAAAATTGAAAGGGCGGAAATACAATCAATACTGCCACATATAGAATTTTAAAATCAACAAATATTGGAGGAAAGAATAGAATGAAACAAAAAAAAGTAGAAGAAAAAATAGATTTTTTTGCAGCGTTAGATGAAGTCGAAAAAACATCTAAATTAGATAGGGACTTAATCATGGCATCTTTAGAAGCCGGTATAGCAGCTGCGCTTAAAAAAGAAACAGGGGAAAATAAAGCGGTTTCCATTAACTATAACCGTGAAACAAAAGAGATTCGCTATTTTGCATATAATAAAGTTGTAGAATCTGATGCAGAACCCGAAAGACACGAAATATCTCTTGAAGAAGCCTTAGAAATTAAACCTGATGCTAAAGTGGGTGAATTAATTGGAGACTATATCCCCGCAGCTGATGTATCAAGAATTGCCGCTCAAACAGCGAATCAAGTTGTTTTGCAAAGAATTAATGATGCAAAAAAGGATATGGCGCATGATGAAATGACAAAAAGAGAAGGCGAATTGGTACAAGCTGTGGTTAGAAGAGTTGAACCTAAATGTATTATTGTAGATATTGTAGGGAATCAACAAATGGAAGCTATTATGCCAATAGGCGATCAAGTCCCAACTGAAAGATTATTAGAGGGTGCAAAGATTAAAGTATATGTAAAAAGGGTAAATGTTGATGCAAAAGGAAGGCAACAAGTAATTGTAAGCAGAAGCGATGCAGGGTTTGTAAGAAAGTTATTTGAAATTGAAGTACCAGAAATACGCTCTAATTTAGTCAAAATCAAAGGAATTGTAAGAGAAGCTGGTTTTAGGACTAAATTATCTGTTTATAGTGATGATCCTAACGTTGATAGCACAGGTGCTTGTATTGGTCAAAAAGGCCAAAGAGTAAATGCAATCGTTTCCGAGCTTAATGGCGAAAAAGTTGATGTCATATTATATGCATCGGATCCTTCAGAATATATTACAAGAGCTTTAAGTCCAGTTAAAGTTATAATGGTTAGACTTAACCAACTTGAAAATCAAGCGACAGTTGTAGTCCCAGATGATAAATTATCCTTAGCAATTGGTAAAAATGGGCAAAACGCTAAGTTGGCAGCAAGATTGACTGGATATAAAATAGATGTTAAACCATATAGCCAAGTATTAGGGAAAATAGAAGGATAAGATAGTGCCTAGACTCGCAAAAGAAACTAGAACCTGCATTGTATGTAAGCTGAAGATGAATAAACAATTGATGAAGAGAATTGTAAAGGATTCTAATGGGCAAGTAAAAATCGATTTATATCATAAGCTTGGTGGACGTGGCTTGTATATATGCAATGATCCCAATTGCTTAGCTGTTTGCCAAAAGAAACATATGTTGAATAAGGTTCTTAAATGCGATGTGGATAAAATAGTATATGATAATCTCAAGTAACATACTAGATAAACTAAAAACATTCATAGGCTTTTCTATAAAAGCCAGAAAAGTAATTAATGGTTCAGAAAATATTTTAAAACAAGCTTCAAGAAGGAGGATTAAATTAATCATTATTGATAGTAGAGTAGCTGATAACACAAAAAAGAAAATGGAAAAAGTTAGTATAATTAATTCTATTCAGTTATTCAGTATAGATAACTGGCAAGATTTAAAAATTAATGAAGCAATTAAGGTGATTGCCATCCAGAATTGTGAACTAGCAGATACAGTGGAAAAATTATTGTTAAAAAACGAAATACAAGATTAATTAAGAGGGAACCAATGACCGAACAAGCAAATAAAATAGAACAAGCTAAAGCCCAAAGAGATAGCCTAATTATAAGAATAGGCGAAACACGTGATAGGCTAAAAAACAAAAAAATTGCACTTGAAGAGATTATTCGACTTGAAGAGCTTAAAAAACTTGAGGAAATTAACCTTAAAAAGGCTGAAGAAGAAAAGCTTAACAAACAAGCTGAAAACCCTAAAGCAACACTTAATGCCAATGAATTAGACTCTATGAAAAATCAGGAAAAAGTTGAAATAGATAAAAATGCAAATGAAGTTAATAATCTTACTATTAGTGAAGAAACTATTGAAGTAATTGAAGAACCACAAGTAAAATCCACTAAGCCTGAAATTGTTAGTGGAGTTACCGTTTATTATCCCCAAAATACAAATAACAAGCCTAAATTTAAGCCAACATCTTCTCCTAATGAGGAAACAAAACAAACATACGGTGGGAATAAGACAAAGGATTATGGTAAGACAGATATTAATGTTCCTCCTCTACCACCTGGTAAAATACCAAGTAAACTTGTAATACCCAAAAAATCTACGCATACAGATGTTGATGTAGAAACAAAAGAAATAAATAAAAAAGCTAGATTAAAATTTGGAGCGTGGGAAAGTAAAAACACTTATTTAGAGGAAGAAGACACTATCGTTAAATTTAGAACGAAAAAAACAAGTTCGAAAAAAAAGTCTGAATTTAATTTATCGGAAACAAAGGTAATTGATCATGCAGTCATTGATAAGTCTTTTTTAACAGTGAAAGAACTTTCTGAGAAAATTGGAAAGACCGGTATAGAAATAATTAAGAAATTAATGGAGTTAGGGATAATTAAAACGATTAATGAGACAATTGACTATGATACTGCGGATTTAGTGTCTAGTGAATTAGGTGTTTCAATTGAACTACAAGCATCAAAAACATCCGAAGAAATTATAGCTGAATTTCATGATAAAGAAGAAGATGATGATACAGGTCTTGTACCTAGGCCACCAATTGTAACAATAATGGGGCATGTCGACCATGGCAAAACCTCAATTCTTGACTATATCAGAAAAGCTCATGTCGCAAGTTCAGAAGCAGGAGGCATTACTCAACATATAGGTGCTTATTCTGTAAAGGTAAAAAACAACCAAATTACTTTTATTGACACACCTGGGCATGCTGCCTTTACTGCGATGAGAGAAAGAGGAGCAAATGTTACGGATATAGTTGTAATAGTTGTTGCGGCCGATGATGGTATAATGCCTCAAACTATCGAAGCTATCAATCATAGCAAAGCTGCGGGAGTAAATATTATAGTTGCAGTTAACAAAATTGACAAAAAAGATATTGATGTAGATAGAGTTTTTACACAATTAACTGAACAAGGTTTGGTCCCAGATGAATGGGGTGGAGAAATTCCTTGTGTAAGAGTTTCTGCAAAAACTGGTGAAGGCATTGATAAATTATTAGATACAATTCTTGTTGCAGCTGAAATAATGGAATTAAAAGCTAATCCTAACAGAAAAGGAAGAGGAACAATTCTAGAAGCAAGGCTGGATGTTGGAAAAGGACCAATTGCTACTGTTATAGTGCAAAATGGTACACTTAAAGTTGGAGATTTTATTGTAGCAGGGACTGTTGTCGGAAAAATTAGAGCGATGCAAGATGAAAAAGGTAAACCTGTCTCAAAAGCTGGGCCTTCTAATGCTGTTGCCATTCTAGGACTTAAGGATGTGCCTAATGCCGGAGATAATTTAATGGCTGTTGATGATGAGCGTTTGACTAAGCAGGTTGCTGATGAACGTTTAGTAAAAGAGAAAATTAACAAAATTTCTTCTATTGCTGTTTCACTTGATGATTTATATAAAGGTTTTGAAGAAGGTAAATTGGCCGCAGTAAACCTCATAATAAAAGGCGATGTTCAAGGATCTATTGAAGCCTTAAAATCAAGTCTAGAACAACTTTCAAATGAGCAAGTTAAAGTCAATATTCTACAAGCAGTAACTGGTGCTATTAATGATAGCGATGTTACACTGGCAAAAACCACGGGCTCTATTATTATTGGTTTCAATGTACGCCCTGATCCTAAGGCTAAAATTTCTGCTGAAAGTAAAAATGTTGACATTAGATTGTATCGGATAATATATGATGCTATTGATGATGTTCAAAAGGCGATTAAAGGGCTGTTAAAACCAATATTTAGGGAAGAATATTTAGGGAAAGCAGAAGTTAGGGTTATTTACAAAATACCCGGACTTGGTGCTATAGCAGGGTCTATGGTAAAAGATGGTAAGATAGTTAAAAATGCAAATGTTAGGTTGATAAGAAATGATGTTGTAATAGCTGATACTTATATTTCTTCTTTAAAAAGAGTTAAGGATGATGCGAAAGAAGTAAATGCTGGATTTGAGTGTGGAATTGGTCTAAAAGATTTCCATGACTTTGTTGAAGGCGACATTATCGAATCATTCCGCTTGGTGCAAGAATAAGGGAATAATGAATATTGATAGAGTTAACTCCGAGTTAAAAAAACAAATTACTGAGATTATTCTCCATGACCTAAATGACCCAAGGATTTCCTCATGTGGTATGATTACGGTTATGCAGGTTCAAGCAACTAATGATTTAGATAATTGCAAGGTTTTTTTAAGTGTCTTCGGAGAAGAAAGAAAAGGACAGGAAGTAATAAAAATTTTAAAAGATGCTGCAGGATATATCAAAAAATTATTGTTTGAAAGAATGAAAATCCGCAAGATTCCTAACTTAATATTTCAGTTAGATGAGAGTATAGATTATGCCTATAAAATATCGGATTTATTGAAAACATCCCAAATATCTAGTTCTGATCAAGTGCCAAAAAAGGATGAAAAGTAAATATGTATGAATTATTTAGTAAAAAAATATTAGGTGCTGAAAAGATTGCCGTATTTATGCATATAAATCCAGACGCAGATTGCGTTGGGAGTAGTTTGGCAGTTTATAAATATTTAAAAAATATGGGTAAGCAAGTAGATGTTTTTCTTGAACCAGGAAATAATTTGAGAGTCAATTTAAAAGTATATCCTAATGTAAATGTAATTAATTCTAATAACTCATCTAATTATGATCTAGGTATATGTTTGGACTGCGCCTCTATTGATAGGATCGGCAAAATAAGCTCGCAGATATTTATGAATAAGTGCACAGACAGAATCTTTATCGACCATCATCTTTATCGCGAGAAAATCGATGATTCTATCATTGACACAGATTCCGCTGCAACTGGGCAACTTTTATATAAAATTTTTAAAGAACATAATGAAACATTCATTGACAAAGATGTAGCGTTTTGTCTATTTGGTGCTATTGTTGCTGATACTGGTGTTTTTGCTTTTTCTTCAACAACGGCTGAGACAATGGTTATTGCCTCAAAACTAATTGAATATAATATTGACAATAAGTTTATTATTGATAAGATAGTTAGAGAAAAGACTATCTCGGAATTTAATCTTATGACCAAAGCGCTAAAAGGAGCAAAGTTTTTTTATAATAATAAAATGGCAATTATTACTTTTACTGCGGATGATTTCGCAGAAAATTGTTTAGAACCTTATAGCACAGAAGGAATAATTAACTCGCTAATTGAAATTGATGAAGTTGTTATAGCTGTAGCTATTGCAGAAGAGAAAACTAACTCATGCAAAATTAGTATTAGGACAAAGGGTACAATAGATGCCTCTGAATATGCAAGAATGTTTGGTGGCGGAGGACACAGGAATGCAAGTGGTTGTAAATTACCACATAACTCCATTAAATGTGAGGAAATAATGGTGAAAACCGCCTGTTCGTTCATTAAATGTTAAGTGGTATAATAAATATTTATAAACCTATCAATATATCTTCAGCACATGTTGTATCAGCCATTAAAAAAATACTAATCGTTGGTGGAGAGGACAAGAATATTAAAATTGGCCACTTAGGAACTTTAGATCCAGCGGCTGAAGGGGTTTTACCTTTAGCTATAGGAAGGGCCACTAGGCTTTTTAGATATCATCTAGAAGAAGATAAAGAATATTTAGCCCGGTTTAGATTTGGCTTTAGCACCGATACTTTTGATTTGGAAGGAATCATCATAAAAAAATC
>CAYMPR010000001.1:58502-108677 GCA_964392385.1 uncultured Christensenellaceae bacterium
TATGACAAAAGTGTTTGTGGCAATTGGATATTTTGACGGAGTTCATATAGGGCATAAAGAACTTTTAAGCTCTGTAAAAAAGCTCGCCGACAAAACCAACGATTTATGTGGTGTCTTTACTTTTGGAGATGATTTCTATGAGTCTCTTGGGATAGATAATGATGGATTAATTGATTTGCAAGAAAGAAAGAAGGAAAAAATTCTTGCTGAAGGGTTGAATTTTGTTGATTTTGGCTCACCCGCAAGTGATTTCATCAATTTAACTGGTAGTCAATTTGAACAGTTTTTAATAAATAAATACAATCTCATAGGAATAGGGATAGGGGAAGATTTTAGATATGGGAAAAATGCTGAAAAAGATTATTTGGATATGATTTCTTTTTGCGATAAAAATAATCTCAAATGCCATATAGAACCCCTTCATAACATTAATGGGGAAAAAATTTCATCCACATTAATTAGGAAGTTAATTTTAGAAGGCGATATTCAAAAAGCTAATTATTATTTAGGAAGTTGCTTTTCGCTTAATGGTGTTGTTATCAATGGAAGAGGAGAGGCTAGAAAGCATGGTTTTAAAACTGCCAACATAACTCTTAATCCTTTACAGTTAAAGCCTAAAGAAGGAGTATATAAAACAATAACTTCTGTAGATGGCTTGAATTATGGTTCTTTGACTCATATTGGACCATGTCCCACGTTTAAATATTCTCTTTCCACTATAGAAACTATTCTAGTTGACTTTGAAAAACAAATATATGGTAAAAATATTAATATATCATTTGTAAAAAGAATAAGGGATAATCAGCAATTCGATAATCCTATAGCTTTAAAAAAACAGATTGATAATGATTTGATTGAGGTTAGGAATGATTAAATTTGGTGTTGCTGGAAATTCTCAAAGTTTTTATGATGCTGGATTCTCTCGCACTATAGATGCTGCAAAATGGTGTAGTGATATAGGGATTGAATTATTTGAATATTCTTTTGGCAGGGGTGTGAATATGCTAAAAGAAACAGCAGTTGAAATAGGCGAAAAATTTAAGGAGTTCAATATTTCATTGTCTATACACTCACCTTACTATATTAACATGGCAAATACCAATCCTGAAATGATAGAGAAATCATATGATTATATAAAAAGCTCGATGATTATTGCTAAACATATGCAAGCAAATAGGGTTGTAGTCCACCCAGCAAGCCAGGGTAAGCTTACTAGAGAGCAAGCAAATACAATTATGCTGAATAATATAAAAAATCTTTCTGATAGGCTTGACGAGGAATTCCCTGAAAATATTTTGATTTGCTGGGAGACAATGGGAAAGGTTTCACAGATGGGTACGGTCGATGAGATAGTCAAAATCTGCTCATTAAACAATAGATTTTACCCATGTGTTGACTTTGGACATATAAATGCTAGAGAACAGGGTATTCTCAATAAGGCTGAAAATTATAATACTATTATTGATAAACTTAAAAATAATTTAGATAATAAGAAGTTTTTAAATATGCATGTTCATTTTAGCAAAATTCAGTTCAGTGATATGGGAGAATTAAGGCACTTAACTTTTTCTGACAATTTATATGGCCCTAGCTTTGAACCGCTTGCTGAGTTGTTGTACAAATATTCTATGGAGCCCTTTATTATTTGTGAAAGTGATGGCACTCAAGCTGAAGATGCTTTAAAAATGAAAGAAATTTATTATTCAATCGCTAATTCATAATTTTTTTGGGAGGATAAAGATATTGTTCTTTTTTCGATTACTTACTGGGCCCGGTTCTTTCTTAGATAAAATTGCTATTATCATAGGATTTATTTTAGTAGGTATATTTTCAATTGTTATACATGAAATTAGTCATGGATATGTTGCTTTATTAAATGGTGATGACACGGCCAGAAGGCAAGGTAGATTATCGTTTAACCCTGTAGTCCACTTTCAACTAACAGGTGTAATAATGCTTCTTCTTGTAGGTTTCGGTTGGGCTAAACCAGTACCGGTAAACTCATCAAACTTTACAAATTACAAGAAAGGCATGCTAACTGTTTCCCTTGCTGGCGTTTCTGCAAACTTAATAATAGCGGGCATACTTATGCTAATATTATTTTTATCTGCAAAAAGCATTTTTTTGATTTATTCAACATCTTTATTCTTCAAGTTTTTACAAGTCTTTTTTTACACTACTTTGACTGTTGGAATTAAAATTAACCTTATGCTTACATTATTCAATCTATTGCCCATTTATCCATTAGATGGGTATAATGTTATTAGCACTTTATTTCCTAGAAACATTGCATTTCAGCAGTTTATGATAAAATATGGATTCATTTTGTTAATTATTGTTATAGCACTTGGTTATTTAGGTAGATTGCTTAATGTTCCATGGTTAGATATATTCGGGAGTTTTTCTGATTTAGTGTCTGACATAATTGAATCAATAATTAGCTCATCGTTAATAATTATGTGAAGAGGACAATATGGATTTTAAAGCAGAGAATACATTTCCAGCCATAAGTTATCATCTTTATGATGAAGATGTTGCTTTGGATGTATTGCTTGACATGTGCTCGAAAAAACAACTTTCTATAAAAGATATTTTTATTTCAGACATAACAGAGCAATTTATTCAATATGTTTCTACAATGATTGACAAAGACTATGAAGAAATATCGAATTTTTTAGTATTAGCAGCGACTTTATTAGAAATTAAATCAAACGAATTATTGCCTAAGATAGATTTTAGTGATGTAGATCCAAATGCATTATCGGATGCAGAAATATTTGTGCTCAAAACAGAAGAATACGCACTATACAGAGATGTAGCAAATAAACTCAAGGAAATAGAAATATTAAATCGTTTTTATAGAGATCCGGAATTTGATGAGAATGAATATAAACTAGTAATTAAAAATTTCGATATTTCTAAAATGGTTAATGCATTCTCTAGTTTACTTGAAAATGTTGAATTTAGGGAAGACCCTTCAACGACAAAAACAATTCCTCTTGAAAGATTTACTGTTGTTGATAGAATGAGGTATATCACAGAATACTTGCGAGCATATAAATCAACTAAACTAGTGAATTTGTTTGATAAAGATTTTTCTAGAGTTGAAATTATCAATACGTTTTTAGCAGTTTTGGAGCTAGTTAAGGAACAATATATTGGCGTCTTTCAAGAAGGGGAAAATATTAACGGAATAGAACTAAACTACATAAAGAGCTTGCTAAATGAAGAGGAAATCAAAGAGGAGATATTTGAAAGTGCTGAAGGATATAATTGAGGCAATAATCTTTGCCAGCGGAAATGGGATTTCTAAGAGTCGAATAAATGAAGGGCTGAAGAATTTGTTTACCGAAGAAGAAATTCAGGAAGCATTAAACCTTTTAATTCAACAAAATACAGAAGATAGTGGAATTATTTTGATTCAAACAGATGGAGTTATTCAATTCCAATCTAATCCAAAGTATGGCGATATATTATCAGACATTTTATTAGAAACAAGGGAAAGGGAAATCAGTAAAACTTTGCTGCAAGTGTTGGCAATAATTGCATACAAGCAACCCGTAACTAAGAGCGAAATCGAAGAACTGCGAGGTATTAATTCGGACTATGTTATTTCTATGCTTTTAAAACTAGACTTGATAGATGCTGTAGGCAGAAAAGAAACAGTAGGCAGACCAATTTTATATGGAACTACTAAGGAGTTTTTAAGAAAATTTGGATTGGCATCACTTTCCGAATTGCCAGATTACGATGATTTGATGCATAAAATTAAAAATAATTTCGAGAGGTATTACGCCAAAACAACAGATCTCTACAGAGATAATTCTAATCAAACGATTGACAATATTCCCAGTGATACTTCAATTGTGCAAAACGAAGGGCTCCCAGAGTTTCTATTAAACGAAGATATTGTTGAAATTGAATAAATAAATCGTTCCTTCAGACGCTCTTTTGAATAACTTGCTTCTTTTAGCGTTATTAATATGAACTTGTTGTGAATTTGATAAAAGTTTAGTGATTTGCTATCGACATATTTATTTCCCCTATGTATAATATACTTGTAAATACACGCGTAGGCATTCTTATACTTAAGGGAGCTATTGATGACAAGTTCAAAAGTTAAAACATCTATTATTCCCAAAATTACTTATTTTGTCATTTTTCCTCTAGTGGCTATTTTGGCTATGGTCCTTTGTTTTTCAATTGTTACATCTCTAAACAATAACTCAATTATCACTGCTGAGGCAATAGACATTTCTGACGGTACTGTTCTAGCAGGTTATCTTAGAAGCTCTTCTTCAGCGGCTCTAGTTTTGACTAGCAATGTTACTGTTCCGGCTGGATATGCTGCAATCAACTCCAACTTTAGTGGAAGTTTAGATGGCAATGGTTATACCATTTCTATAACCGGTTCATCAAATCCCGCTTGGGCAAATCAAAACCTAATAACAGGGGTTCTTTCCGCAAATTTAAGCGGTACGATTAAAAATGTAATAATTAACTACGATGCTAATCATGACTTTAGGTTGGATAATTCTTTGCAAATTACTCCTAATAATTTAACCGCCGCTACTGACAATTCATTTACCATAACTGCTGGCATTATCTGCGGAAACTTAACTGAAACCGGTAGAATTGAAAATGTCATTCTAAATACTACCGAGACCTCTGCTCTTGCGGTAGTTGGCAACGATGCAAATGGTTCGCGAGAGGCAGTTAATAACTGGCTTGGTCAATTTCAATATTATAGATATAGATATTTAGGCGGAGCTGGTGGTGTAGCTGGAGGTTTTGCGGGCAGAATAACTAGCGGGACAATAAGTGGATGCACTCTTAATAACCAGGGTTTGATATTTGCTAAAGGTCACAACCTAAATGTTGGGGAAACAATTTGGTGGGGGGAAAATGAGCAGACAGCAGGCCTTTTCACTATTACTTCTTCGATGCATCCATCGAGAGCAGCAGCTGGAGCATTGGCAGGAGAAATCCACGCATCCGCCACTAAAGCCGCGACTCTAGTTGAAAACTTACATTTATTGGGAGACGGAAAAGTTTTTGCGATGTTAAGACCTTATAGTAATGCTAATTTTAGTCCAGTATATTCAAGTAATATAATAGGTCAACTCGCTGCTTCATCTCCTGCTCCAGTTGTTACAATTGATGGTGTTTTGTATAAGTCCGCAAACACATCTGCGACCTCAAGAGATACCGGAAGCTATTATGCAGGTACATGGCTTGGTAACAAGAGTGCAGGGACACTAACCATTAAAAACGTTTATCGAAGAAATGAGACGGCCGATCAATCTCAATACTCTGGTAGAGGAGTAAATACCACCTATGATTTTTCTGGCAGTGGGAGTGCGCCTCAAAAAACGGCGATAGGATTTAGTTCATTGGCAACTACTGGGATAACTAACGATATTTTTGTTAGAGGCTGGGGTGGTACCCCTGCAGATACTTTAGTTAATATTGCAAATGAGATAAAAAACTCCACAATTTTGTTTTATGGCGAAACAGCTAGTTCAGCTTACGGTAGTGCAGATTTTTTAGGCTTTACGGCGAATGGAAACATTCAATTACAAGTATCAGCACTAGGCGATAAATATATTTCTGCAATAAAATTTGGACCCAGTGGGACACAGACTACATATAATTCTTACGACAAGGATACTCTTGCGAATTTAAAGAACTATATTTTTTCAATTGACAAAACAAAAGGTAACTTAAGCGTATATTTCTTCGTGGCAGATACCCAGTCGAGCAATTTATATATGTCTTTTACTGGATATGAGGGAATCACTCCTTCAAGAACATATGATAGAAGTGGCTTTAGCTTTGCAGGTAGTGCAATGGGCACACCAACTTTAAACAATGGATTATGTTGGATTAGCTCTTATAAAGATCCTTCAGGAACACCAAATTCACAATTCAACACTATTGGTGGTAATGGCGTTAAATCAATTAGCACGCATTATATGGCGGGTACTTATGATCTTGCGTTATATAGAATAATTGAAAATGGTCCAGGGACAGAAGATGATACTTATCAAAAGCTCCAACAGGATGAGCCTTATGGCTCTGATACGCCGGCTGCTCCAAAAACAGTATACATCTTCAAAACAAGCGATTTTAATATGCCCAAAGCAACTATCACGCCGAAATCCGTTACAATATCTTCTGGTAGCATACCGTTTTCAAAACAATATGATGGTACAACACAGGTTACGGGGTTAATTGTTAATCAACACTATTTATTGGGTGGGTTACTTAGTGCAGATATAAGCAGTACTAGTATTTCGTTCGATGAAGGGAATAGCTATTTCGCTGATACTAACGGAGTCCCAACATCATCTGTTTCTGAAAACACGGGTGACAGGAAAGTAATATTGTCTAATTGTGCTGTTCAAAATCCCAATTATACTCTTGATGGCACTCCTCCTATTAATTTAGAGCTAACTGGATGCAGTATAACCAAAAGAATTGTAGCTGTAGTTTGGCAAATTTACAATAATGGGGGGGATTTAGATATTGGACAGCCATTTCTTTTCCCTTATGATTCTTCAATAAGAGTCCCTGAACTACGAGTAACTAATCCTGTTGGGGAGGATATTGTAAATGTTTCAGCAAAAACATATCCTAATGCTGATACCTATACTGCTATCGATTGCATTAATGCAGGAACCTACTATACAGAACCTTTTGGATTAAGTGGGGCAAACTCGTCAAACTATGCTTTACCTAGTGGGACCGCCCTTAAAGCTTACAGGACTCCTTTCACAATTACTAAAAAGGAGATTTCATTAGACTGGAGCACATCTAAAACATTCGTTTATAATGCAGAAGATAGGAGTTTAGCCTACACTTGTTCTATACATAATGCCTCTACGGAAGTTTTCCAAGGAGATAGCATTAACCTTGTTGTTTCATACAGAGATACTATGAATAATATTGTACCTCTTAGAAATGTAGGTTCATATTCCGCAGTTGCATCAAAGTCTGAATTAGGGGGGGAAGATAATTATTACATTAAGTCAGGTAATGATGTTGAAACTGGTCTTACAATTACTCCTTGGTCTATTGATTTACGATACTGGACAGGAGAGAATGCAATTGTTCAACAATTACTCTACACTGGAACTAATTATATTGGCTCAGCTGATGGACTTAAAGTTGGAATCGATTCTATAGGGACTGAACTAAATAGTTCAAATTTCAATTTAACATACAAAAGAAATGGAGTTCCTGTATCCGAAGTAAAAACAGTAGGGACTTATATTGCTACATCAAATATTGTTAATGGTACATCTGGACCGTCTTTATATTATAGTTTAAATTACTCAATTAACCCACTTAAGCTTACTCAGGAATTAGTAGTAATTCCCAAGATAATAGGGCTTGTTTTTGGAACAACAACTTTTACTTATGATGCAACTTCGAAGAAAGACTCATTTACAGTTAATGTCAATCCTTCTGATATCATATCCGGTGATAGCGTTAATGTAGTAAAAACTTGGGCTGTTGGAGCTACTGTTACAAACGTTGGACAATATGTAGTTAATTTATCACTAACAAACCCTTCTTATAGTATTAGAACCAGCCCTAATGACCAACAAAAAACAATTACTATTAATCCTTGTAATATATTAAACAACCCCTTGTTTGTAGTTTCAGCTATTTCGGCCCAAGAATATACTTTTAGTGCAAGGATACCTGCCCCAGAAGTAAAATACAAAAATGTGGTTTTAATAAAGGATACAGACTACTCGGTTTCTTATTCTAACAACATAAATGCAGGAACAGCTAATGTATCTATAGCAGGATTAGGTAATTTTACAAGTAGCGTTTCTACAAGTTTTATAATTAATAAAAAATTGCTAGAAGTATCCATTTCCGTATCACCAAACTTAATATATAATGCAAAATCAAGAGTTTCCGATATATCTGCAACTCTAATTGGCGTATACTCAGGAGATACTGCGCCACTATTAGCATATGATTTTTATGATGCAGCAAATTCTTTAACTACTCCTATTAAAGCAGGGAGCTATAAGGTTATTGTTAAATTCCCTGAAAGTAACTATAGGATGCCTCTCGAATCAATTAGGACTAGAAATTTCAATATTGCTCAAAAAGAGATTGGTATTACTTTTTCCGGTTATTCTGAACTTATTTTCAATAATACTAATCTTACGATTTCAGTTGAATTTCAAGAGAACAAGACTTTTTGTCCTGAGGATTCTGGAAATATTTCACTACAACAAGACCACTACTTTGGTCCTATTGGGTCTCAACAACCAATAATGAACATTAAAAACGCAGGATTATATCAAACCATTGTTTCTCTCCAAGGTTCTGTGAAAGATAACTATAAGATTACATCAAGTAATATCCCTGGTTCGATTGAATCTAATTGTTATAAACTATCATTTTCAGTAGCTAAAAAGCCTATTAAGGTTGTTTTTTCTAATAACACAGTTGATTTCAACAATACTGATCAGAAAATTACCTACGAAGCAGTAACTGGCTACGCTCCTCTTGGGGGTGATACTTTAAATTCTATTTGTCAAGTTTTGTATTCCAAAGGAGATTATACTTCATATAATGGTGCAAAAAACGCAGGAGTATATTCTGTCGCCATATCGGCATTTAATGCAAATTATATTGTTATTGAAACCTCTCCAGCTCAGCCACTTTTTACTATTAACAAAAAGCTGATTAAGATGTATTTAACTATAAATGGGCAACCTCTTTTAGAAAATGAAGAGTTTATTTATGGTGGTCAAAGCCAAAACATCGGAAGTCAAATAGGTTTTGCCTATAGGTCGGGATTTACACCTGTAACTGGAGACAATGTCGCTAGCCAAGAATCTTTTGTTACTAAATCTTTATATCGAGGAGATACTAAAATTGAGGGAGCTTATAATGTTAGAAATGATTATCGCGTATCGATTGAACTAGGGACTATTGCTGTTAATTATTCTCTTGTAAGAACAATTGTAATTCCCGAAGAAGATAGCGTTCTAGAGAGAAATTTCTCAATCAAACCTAGACCTATTAGAATAGTAACAATACAAAGCGATGTTGAGTATACTGGTTTTACTAGCTCTTCCATTCAATCAGGGCTTGCAAATGGAGATGGGTATATTGCTGACCTTTCTACTCCCTCGGGAATAGTAAGTGGGGAATCAGTTTCGCTTCAAACATATGTTTATGCATTTACTCCTAAAGACAATAATGGTCAATCCTTGCCAGAAATAACTTATCTCGCTAGCGAAAGACTGACATTTAAAGATAGGGGGATATATAAAACTAGATGTATAATTAGCGGCCAATCTAACTATTACATATACACTAGTGAGACTATTTCAAATGAGCATTCTTTCGAGGTTTTCCCTAAAGAAATTACTTTTGTCCCGAAAAACATATCTAAAACTTTTGGGGATGGTGATCCAACTGCACTCTTTAGTATTAGTGTTCCTGGAGTTGGTGATGATGGGGATATTTTAGCTACTCTTACACGTAATTCTGGAGAAAACGTTGGGCAATATAGTTACTTAGGAATATCATATTTAGGAAGCTCTAATTATTCAGTTCAATTAAATTTAAATGCTAGAGATAATGAAGGAGAACTGTATAAATTTACTATCCTAATGAGAGAATACCAATTAACTCCTAGAAGTTTTACTATTGAATGGAATCCGATTGAACCAACAATTGAACTAAAAGAAACTATAGAAATAGTAACGGTTACACAGGACACAATTTACATTGAAATTGAATATACTCGGACCGGCTCAGCTATACCTGATGCGGGGGTATATGATTTTAGTAAACTTACTGAATCTCCCGATAATCCCAACGTAAATGTTGTTTTTGCAGGTGCAAATGGTGATTCAGCCAAAGGTAAATTCATCGTACTTGGCCGCCCAGTAGAGATCAAAATCAAGGATTTTGAAAAAACATATGATGAGCCTGATCCGTCATTTTATAATCCACAAAACTTCTCCGTTACTATTACGGATCTGCCGCAATCAATTCAAAATTTATATAATTCGGACCCTGAAAACTTTAATTGGAGTCAATTAATATATGTAAATAGAGCACCCGGGGAAGTTTATATGCCAAATGGTTATAATTTGACATATTCATTTATTGGGGAAGAAGCCAAGAATTATAGACCTGTCATTTTGGATTTCCTCTCAGGAGAACCAAAGTTATCTACTAAACTGATGATTAATCGTTATGAGGTTTCTATTGGCGAATTACAATTATTGGTAACTATTGAAAAAGATTATGATGGTAATAATAGAATTAACAAAAATTTGGTTACATTAACTACAGCAAGCAGAAATGAATTATATGCAAAAAATCCTAAGCTATTTCAAAAAGGTTTTGCACCTTCCGCTAGATTTGCCTCGAGCGATTTAGGCGAAGGGGATAGCGATGCGGCGATTAACAAGAGAGTATATGTTTCATTTAGTGTTTTTGAAGAGTACCAAAGAAATTATATTTTACCTCAAGAATTTTTATATAGCACAGAAGGCATCATTAAAAAAATTATTATTCCTGTCACTATGGATGTGGATAATTCTACAGGTAAAAGTTCCTTAACATACGGTGATTCTCCTTCGGTTATAGCTAAGTATTCAAATATAGAAAGATTACTTCAACAAGGTAATCCAAACTACAAAATATATATTAACTATGGGAAGCTAGGCAATTCATATACATATTTTGTTGGAAGCGATTCCCCATCAACTCTTGGAGTTGATATTAGGACAGTATATTCCGATCAGTCTGAAGTTAGCAGCACTAACATAAGAGATGTAGGATATCACAGTATCTATCTAACAAACGCAACAACAAATAATTATATTATTAAGACGGATTATGTAGCCGAAGAGATAAATAGCCCAAGTAGTAGTACATCTATAGAGTATTCTAAAAAGCTCATCTCAATTGTTTCAAGTGGCAAGGCATTTAAAAAGCCTGTCGATAACACTTATGATGCAACTTTAGACTTATCGCACTATAATATAGTTGGGATATTGAATAAAGATCAAGGGACTGTAAGTATCACATACGAGACAGCACTTCAATCAATATTAGTTGGCTCTACGCAAGTAAGTATGACTTCGATTGAGCTGACAGGTTCAAGGAGTTTTAATTACTTATTAGGTAATAATAGCCTAACGATTCCAGCGAATATTTTGTCTCTTGCTAGTGTCTCTCTACCTTTGCCAATAGAAAGAGAATTCAATAATCAACAGTATTATATTTCTCCTATTATTAATTCATATTTAAGTGGTGCTACTTTAAAGATTAATGGCCAAGTTTTATATGAAGGCACTACCGGGATGCAGCTCGATGGTGAAGGGACAACCATAAATATCCAGATATATTACACTGGACTATCTGGTGGCTATTATCCAAAAACTATGACGCCACCGAAAGATGCAGGGTTATATAGTGTTACATGTAATATCACTAATGATGGAGAAGGTTATGTTAAAGTCGATGCAGCGACCACGACTTTAAAAATTAATAAAGTTACGCCAACAATTACACTATCAGGAAGATTTAGACAAGAATATGGAAGTTTTACTCCATTATTAGCATCTGTTATTGCCCCTGGATTAAGCGAAAGTTTGGATGTTGATTACTCTTTCGAAAATAATGGTGTTTTACCACAATTCCCGAAAGCTGGGACTCATAGTGTTAGCGTAATTTATACTCCTCCTAAAACATATCCTATTAACTATAACCCAGTTAACAAGACTGGCGAATTAAGAATAATTCCTAAACAAATACAAGTCAGCATTACTGGTTTCCAACAAGGATTTGTATATAATGGACAAAACAGATTACAGGAAGTTCAAATTGAATTCTCTGGTATAGTAGAAGGTGACAATTGTATACCTGTAGTATCAGTTAACGGTCAAAATGAAATTTTAGAGATTATTAATGCTGGGACTTATCTTATCGATGTTTCTCCATCAAATGATAGTTATGTAATAATTGGGACAAGCTCTGTTTACTTGACAATCAACAAAGCACAATTAAAAGTAAAGGCTATAGTTGGCCAAACCAATGCAGGCCAGTTCCCCGATTATTCCATAGAGTATGAAGGATTTCAAGGTGAAGATTCACCTGACAAACTACTTTCTCAACCTGGGCTCAATTTATTGGGAAATAGTGTTGGGACAAATACTGCAATGCCCAAGGGCGGAAGTGACCCTAACTATGAGTATGAATTCATTCCTTCTACGTATGAAGTTGTTTACACAAGTCCTAATGATAGTAGTTCCAACTTTACAATGTATTACATCATAGCAGGTATATTAGGTGGTATAATTATAATATTCTTAGTTTCATTCTTCGGTAAAAAGTTGATGCTTAAGAACATGTATAAATCTATGAAAAAGAAAGCTTAATTCTTAAGGTTAATTTTGGAGGATAAATGAGACTTAATAAATACATAGCTCAGTGTGGCTTTTCTTCTAGGCGAAAAGCTGATGAATATATTGTTAAAGGTGCAGTAAAAGTTAATAATGAAGTTATTAAAGAACTTGGCTACCAAGTTGATGCTGAGAAAGATAAAGTTACTATCGATAATAACCCCATTAATATTCAAACTGAATTTTTTACCTATATAATTTTTCATAAGCCTAAAGGTTGTATTTGTTCTGCTTCAGATGATAGGAAAAGAAAGACCATTTTTGATTATATAGATTTTCCAAATGTAAGACTTTTTTCAGTTGGAAGACTTGATTATAACACTGAGGGCTTATTGTTATTAACTAATGACGGAGATCTAGCAAACAAGTTAATGCACCCCTCATATGAAATCGAAAAAAGATATATTGTAAAAATTAATTCACAAATTAAGGAAAGTGAGTTAGCAACTATAAGAAAAGGTGTTACCCTTGAAGATGGATACAAAACACTACCGGCTAAAGTAAGAGTATTGCAAAAATTAAAGGATGCAACAAAACTTGAAGTCACAATAAAAGAAGGGAAATATCGGCAAATTCATAGAATGTTTGATGCGGTGCAAAAAGAAGTAATATTTTTAAAAAGAGTTGATTATGGCCCTTTGCATCTTGGCGGTGTACCTAGAGGTGGATATAGAGAATTAAATCAATTTGAAATTGATTCCATTAAATCATATGTTGGAGAATAAAGGCCATGCACATCCTTTTAGTTAATGATGACGGATATAATTCAGCAGGTATAGTATTACTTGCAAAAGCACTTTCAAAAACCAATAGAATTACTGTCGTAGCGCCACATAAATGCAATAGTGGGATGTCTCATGCAACTACATTTAATAAAAATATTTATGTAGAGGAAATTACTATATTCCCATATTTGTGTTATTCAATAACTGGAACACCTTCAGATTGTGTAAAAATTGGCTTGGAAATACTTTCTGGAGATAGACCTGATCTAGTTATTTCAGGTGTAAATACTGATTATAACATCGGAACAGATGTTGTATATTCTGGTACTGCCAATGCAGCGCTTGAAGCAACTTTAAATGGAATACCGGCAATAGCCGTATCAACAAAAATTTCAAAAGAAGAAGATTTCGAATATGTCGTAAATTATTTCGTGAATAATTTTTGTTTTTACAACCAACTTGTTTCTAAAGAATATGCTATTAACATTAACATTAATACAGAATCAATAGGTAATATTTCTCACAAAATTACTCCCTTAGGAAAACGAAATTTTTGTGATATATATTTAATTGATAATTATTCCCCTAAAGGCGTTTCTTATACATTAATTGGAAATCCTATTAAAGTTGTTAATAATGATGATTGTGATGTCGAATGGATAATTAAAGGATATGCAACAATTACGCCTCTTTCAGTTGATTTAACGTGTGATTGGGCCCTTAAATTACTTTCTTCCCAAAAGAAGGGTGAGATTAATATATGAGAGTCATAATTGTAGGCGGAGGTCCAGCTGGGATGATGGCAGCAATTACTGCTGCAAAAAATGGTAATACTGTAACACTAATAGAGAAAAACTTAAAACTTGGTAGAAAACTTTATATTACGGGCAAGGGAAGATGTAATTTCACTAATATTAGAACTGATTACATGGAAAACATTGTTAATAATCCTAAGTTTGCTTATAGTGCTCTTGCTAAGTTTTCACCTCAAGATTGCATAACGTTTTTCGAATCTTTAGGAGTAAAGACTAAGGTGGAAAGAGGGGGAAGAGTTTTTCCACAAAGTGACAAAAGTTCAGATATTATTGATGCACTTTACAATGAGATAAAAAAATTAAAAATTAACTTATTGTTTGGTAGCGAAGTTTCAGAGTTAAAATTAGAAAACGGGAAAATCACAGGGGTTATTGTAGGAGAAAAGACTATATATTGTGACTACGTAATATTAGCAACAGGAGGTAAATCTTATCCTTTAACTGGTTCAGATGGTTTTGGTCTACAAGTTGCACAAAAGATTAATATTGACTATACCGAATTTAGACCTGGGTTGTGCCCTATTATACTAGATGAAGATATTAAATTACCCGAAGGCGTAAGTTTAATAAACATTAAAGCTTCTATAATTGATGAAAACAATAAGATTATAGCTAGTGAATTTGGGGAAATGGTTTTCACGGAAGAGGGGGTTTCAGGCCCAATTATTTTAACTTTATCTTCAAAAATAAATAAAATAAAAAATATCAATCGATTATCATTAGCATTGGATTTAAAGCCAGCTTTAAGCCTGGATATACTAGAAGAAAGACTTTTGAGAGAGTTTTCTAATAATTTAAACAAAAGCATTAAAAGTATTTTAAGGTTACTTATGCCGGAAAAAATGACTACAATTGTTTTAGAAAAGTCACAAATTAACCCAGAAACAAAAATTAATTCAATTACTAAAGAAGAAAGAATTAATTTAACAAATACAATAAAAAATCTAACATTTAACATTGCAGCACTTGAAACGATAGATAAAGCGATCGTTTCTTCTGGAGGTATTTCGGTTAAAGAGATTAACCCCAATACTATGGCTAGCAAAAAATACCCGAATTTATTTTTTGCTGGTGAGCTTATAGACATTGATGCTCTTACTGGAGGATATAACATTCAGCTTGCCTTATCAACAGGTTTTTTAGCTGGTAAATCAATAAATAATTAGTGAGGAGAATAATATTATGATTAACATAGCAATAGATGGACCCGCTGGCGCAGGGAAAAGCACTGTAGCAAAATTAGTAGCAAAAAATCTCAATATTCTATATTTAGATACAGGCGCTATGTATAGATCAGTTGCTTACTATATTTTAAATAAAAATGTCTCACCTGATGACACTTTGTTAGTAGAGAAATTATTAAATGAAATAGATATGGACATAAAATATGTAAATGGTGAACAAAATATTTATGTTAATGGTGAAAATATTACACCATATATTAGAGAGAACGCTATTAGCATGGCTGCCTCTACTGTTTCGAAAATCCCTAAAGTAAGGATAAAATTAGTTTCCATACAAAGGCAGATTGCAAGTAAAACAGATTGTGTATTAGATGGAAGAGATATTGGTAGTTATGTATTACCAGATGCAAATTTAAAAATTTATTTAACAGCATCACCTGAAGTCCGAGCGAAAAGAAGATATGAAGAACTTAAAAAGAAAAATAAAGAAGAACCTTATGAAAAACTTTTAAAAGAAATTTGCGAAAGAGATTATCAAGATATGAATAGAGATTTTGCTCCTTTAGTTGTTGCAAAAGATGCAATATCAGTTGATACAAGCGATTTAACAATACAAGAAGTTTCTGATAAAATACTAGCTTTATGCAAATTTTAGTTTCTAAAGATATAGGGTTTTGTCATGGTGTAATCAGGGCCATAAAGTTAGCACAAGATGAATTACTAAATAATGATATCTTGTTTTGTGTTGGCCCATTAATTCATAATGAGTTAGTACTTTCAGAACTTATAAACAGAGGATTAACTGTAGTCGAATCAGCTGAAGATGTTGCTAGTAATGCTAAAGTAATCATTAGAGCCCACGGACAAGAAAATAAAATTCTAAACACTTTAAGCAATAAAAATTGTCATATTATTGATGCAACTTGTCCATCTGTAGCAAAAATTAGAGAAAACATTAAAATATTCTTTCAGTTAGGCTATAAAATTATTGTTTTTGGCAATGTTAATCATCCTGAGGTAAAGGGTATAGCCTCTGAAGTAGAAGAATGTTATGTTACTTCTGATATTTTTGATACCTCCTTTTTTGATAATGGTGATAAATTCTATATTGTTTTTCAAACAACTTTTCCCTTAGATAATCATTCTGAACATATTAAAGCGCTTCAAGAGGAGGCGAATAAGAGAGGGAAAATAGTTGATATATTTAATAGCATTTGCTATACTACATTAGCGAGAAGAGAGAGTTGTGTTAAGATATCACAATTATCTGATGCGGTGGTTGTTATTGGGGATAAAAGCAGCAATAACACTAGAGAATTGTATAATACAGCAAAAAAAGTTTGTAAGATTGTTTATTATATTTCTACGCCTAATGACTATTTCTTAATCGCCAACAAATTGAAAAAAATAAAAAAGCTAGGCATTATCGCTGGCGCATCAACTCCTAAAGAGTTGATTTTGGAGGTTATAAGGTTAATGGAATCAAATTTTAAAACTAATGAGAATGATGGCGTAAAAGAGGTTGAGGTAACTGAAATTGAGCAACTCACAACAAACCCAACAAATGATAGCATATCGCTGCCCAAAAAAGATGAAAAGATTGATGAGTTTAAAGCAATATTTGATAAAATGCCTGATAACAGACCAAATAAAATGCTCAAAAATGGACACGATAAAGAAGTAACAGTTATTGGTAAATCAAGTGACAACGAACAACTTTATGTTTCCATTGAAGGAGCAGGGCTGAAAAATGATAGTGGTTATATTAAAAAAGCCGAACTTGATATAGAGGGTATTCTTACTCCTGCAGATTTTAAGGATGGCCAAAAATTTAGAGCAGTAATTATTGCTACAGATCAAAAAAATACGGTAGAACTATCAAAAAAAGCTTTCGATAAAATTTTAAAAGAAGAAGTTCTTGTAGAGCAATTAAAAGCTGGAAAGGATGTTGAAATTGTTTGTACTGGTGTTGCTACCAAGCAAACATCATTTGGTTTACTCGATGTGGGTTTAAATTGTAAAGTTGGAAGGTATGACATCTTTATCCCCAAAAGCCAAATGTCAGTATCTTTAAATAAAAAATTAGCCGTTTATGAAAACAAGAAAATATTAGTAAGACTTCTTCCTCCTAGAGAAGAAGGAGATCAAAAGAAAAAAACGAATAGTTTTACCCTATATGCTGGTCAAAGAGCAATATTTGATGAACAAGAAGATGCTTTTTGGAACAATATCACAGTTAATAATGTTGTTAAAGGAACTGTTGTTAGATATGGGGAGAAAGAAGGACGTGCTTTTGGGGCATTTGTTTCTGTAAATGGTCATGATTGTTTGGCGCATATTTCCGAACTTAGCCATAAGCGGATTAATCACCCAAATGAAGTAATAGAAATAGGCAAAGAATATAATTTTGTTATACTAGAAGCAGATAGAGAGAAGAACAAAGTATCTTTAGGATTAAAACAACTTGAAAAAAGCCCAATTGATTTATTAAAAGAAAAATATCCAGAAGGATCAGTTATTACTGGAAAAGTAGAACGTATAATGGATTTTGGTGTTTTTGTATCTATAGAAAATGGGGTAGATGGACTTATACATATTTCCCAAATTTCTCACGAAAGAGTGGAAAACATTAACTCAATTTTGACAGTTGGTCAGGAAATTACTGCGAAGATAATTAAATATGATGATCAAAAAATTAGTCTTAGTAGAAAAGCAGTTTTAGAACCTCCTGTTGAAGCTGAAGAAAAGACATACGGCCCTCCAAAAATAGAAAATAAAGACAAGGCAGATAAATTTGAAAAAGTCAGAAAGACAGAAAAGAAAGCCGATAAAACTTCTAGTGAAGAGGTTGTTAAACCTAAGAGGGTAACCAAAAAGGCTGAGACAAGAGAGTCTAATTCGAACGAGTATATTTCTACAAATAAGAAAGGAGTAACTTTTGGCGATACTGAAGAGTTTAAAAAGTTATTAACAATTACAACCGAAGAAGAGAAAGAGAACGATAAGAAATAATACTTTTCCTTGTATTAATTTTTAAACTATTAAGACCGCTTTTTGCGGTCTTTTCATTGTAATCATTGAGAACTATACCTTAATTTGGTATAATAAAAAAAATGCCTTATCAAAAGGCATTTTTGGCAGGGGAGACGCGACTCGAACACGCAACCGACGGTTTTGGAGACCGTTGCTCTACCATTGAGCCACTCCCCTAAGAACAAAGTCATTATATAGTTATTTTCTATAATCTGTCAATAAAAAGGAGCAAACAATGAAGTATAAGCTTGGATTTTTAGGCGTAGGAGTAATGGCCGGAGGTATGCTTAATAATATTGTTAATAACATAAATAAATTACCACTTAAAATTAATCAAATAGCAATCTACGATTTAGATAGAGAAAAATTACTTTCTTACGAGAAACAGGGTATTACTCTTGCCGATGATATGAATTACCTTTTTAATAATTGTGAATTTGTCTTACTTGGTGTTAAACCTCAGACATTTCTTGAGAGTATTAAACCCGACAAATCGATTAAATCAAAGATAATTATATCAATTATGGCTGGCATCCAAATTAATATTCTAGAAAATGCTTTTGGACTTTCACAAACTAAGGGATTTATTCGAATGATGCCCAATCTGCCTTGTACTATAGGAGAGGGTATTATCGCTATTACGAGCCATAATATCAAAGAGCAAGATTTCTTTTGGGCTAAACAAGTATTTTCGTCTTGTGGAGATATTATTGAGATTAATGAAAACAAGTTCGATGCCGTAACAAGCATTAGTGGAAGTGGTCCAGCATATGTTTTTTATTTTATTCAATCCCTAATAAATGCTGGAATTAAAGAGGGATTAACTGAAGAAGAAAGTAAAAGACTTGCATTAAAAACTTTTAGTGGAAGCGTGTCTTTTGTCCAGAAATCCCCCAATACTATAACCGAACTTATAGATAAAGTTTGTAGCAAAGGTGGAACCACAATTGAGGCAATTAACGTATTTAATGAAAAATATTTAGATAATATTATTGAAGAAGCCATCCATGCATGCAAAAAGAAATCAGAGATGCTTTCAACAAGGAATATATGAAAAAGAGAGTAGATATATATACAGATGGAGCATGTAGTGGAAACCCTGGACCAGGTGGTTGGTGTGCTATATTGATTTATCGGGAACATGAAAAAGTCTTTTCTGGGGGAGATAAGTCAACAACGAACAATAGAATGGAATTGAAGGCCGCCGTAGAAGGGATCAAACAATTAAAAGAGAGTTGTTTTGTATATTTGTATAGTGATAGTGCCTATTTAACCAATGCTTTTCAAGAGGGATGGATCAATTATTGGCGAACTCATAATTGGATGACTAAATCTTTAAAAGAAGTAAAGAACAGAGATTTATGGGAAGAATTAGTTTTACAATCTGAAAAGCACATCGTTAATTTAATTAAGGTTCAGGGGCATTCTGATAATGAATATAACAATAGATGTGATGAAATTGCAAAGTCCGAAATAGGGAAAATAAAATTCAAATAACTTAATACTTATAGGAAGTTTATAAACAAGAAAGTAAAGTTATATAATTCAATAATAAGATATTATTTCGTGTCTTTCTTTATTTTTTTAAATGATATTTATTAGTTCTAAATAGTATAAAAGATATAACTACAAAAATCGGTATGTTTAGTAATATAATATATACAGTATAAGTTTGTTTTTCCATGTTTAGTTGACTAGATATTAAATAGGTCATAATGCTTAATGCTAAAAATAGAGCCATCGATATTGAAAAGGATTTTATAACTTTAAATTTTGCCTTTATCCTTTTATTAGGGTTTAAAAAATATATGGTTAAAGCATAAATAGGGATGATAGCAGATGTTCCTAATATAGTCCAGTATAGAGTTTTTAATGGTGGATGAAAAACGACTAAAAATACTAATTCTAACAACATAATTAAAAAAGTAATAATCAAAGAATCTTTTATTAATTTGTTTGCATAATAGTAGTTCATATAGTAGTAATTACTAGAATTGGCTTTATTATATACTTGAACTTTATATCCTTCATTAACTAAAGAGTTTTTCATATCGTTGAAATGTTGTGATCTTATCATTATGTTGTCATTTTTTATATTATCTTCAGGTATGACTAAATTATCATATTTCTCGCTTGATAAATCAGGTTCCTCTTTTTGAATGGCATTTGAATTGAATATGTTCGATAAAGCATCTCGATAATTTCTGCCAAGATTATTATCGTAATCAATTCCAATTGTTGATATTGTGGGTTGCTGGTTTGAATTATTAAAGGTATTTTGAGGTGAGGGGTTGTTTAAGGAAAAATTCCCAAGTCCTAATATAGAACTGGCTTTTTCGCGGCCCAAAATAAACTCAGATGATTCAGGTTCTTTTTTAAGCGAATAATCAGGATTGGTGATGTTTTCAGTAGGGGGTGCTGCTTGATTAGTAGATTCAGTAAAATTTACCTCAGGTAACAAAGCATTTGTTTCAGTAAAGGGATTATTAGATGCGACTAACGATTCTATTTCATTATCGTTTTCATCGTTATTTTTAACACGATGTGTGAGTGGTCTTAAATCTTTTGGATTAAATGGAGGAACAATAGCTGTTAAGTCAACAGTTTCTTCACTTACTAATTTATCCAGTAATGTCCTAGTATATTGCCATTCTTTTTGTTCTTTGTCTAAATAATCTTTGCCATTTGTTGTTAAAGAATAATACTTTCTTTTTGCACCGTTTGTTTCCTCGCCTTCGAAAGAAGAAACCAAGCCATTGTTTTCAAGCCGTTTAAGACTGTTATATAGGGTAGATTGCTTAATTTCAAAGTGACTTACGGAGTTTTTCACGATTAGTTCTAATATTTCATATCCGTAGTGTGGTTTGTCTTTAAGAACACTTAATATAATAGTATCAACTCGTCCTCTAAATAGTTCAGTATTAACGGAATCCATTATTATTTTACCTCTGTTCTGATTAATCCAATAACTATACCTAAAATAGATACTGTTTGAGGAAAAATGTCGGACATATTTTTATTTTCCGGGTGAAGACGAACGACATCATTTTCCTTAAAGAATCGTTTTACTGTAGATAGTTCCTCATCGATTAGTACAGCAACTACCTGTCCATTATTAGCATAATTTTGGGACTTAACAATCAATAGATCCCCATCATTAATACCAATTTCAACCATACTTGAACCAGAAACATTTAACATAAATAAATCTCCACTAGCATTGAATAAATTATGGGGTAAAAAGAATTTATCAAAATAGTTTTCTTGGGCTAATATGGGAATGCCAGCTGAAATATCTCCAAGTAGGGGTATTTCCGAAAATTCACTTGGTTTAAGTATTTGTCCTTGAAAACTTATACCTCTACTTTCGTTTTTATGAATTAATATTTCTCCTTTTTCCTGGAGCTTTCTTAGATAAGAATAAGCCGTTGAAGTAGAGCTAAAATTTACATGTTGACAAATTTCCCGAATAGTAGGTGGTTTATTCTGGGCATATATATATTGCTTTAAAAAAGCAGAGAGGGCATTTAGTTTTTCTTCAATTATTTTTTTGTTTGCCATAATTAATTACTATGATACCATTTTAATTAGAGATTTTCAAAATTATTGATTATTTTTCATTAAGATTTTTTGGAGAGCGTAGGGTAACTTGTTTTGAGGCCTCTCTTTTAATATCTTCAGATATGGCCGCATAATGTTTCTTTGTTGTGTTAACATCTTTATGGCCCAAAACCTCAGCCACAACATAAATGTCTTTAGTTTTTTTATATAAAGCAGTACCATAGGTGCTTCTTAATTTATGAGGTGAAATAATTTTTAATGGGTTTACAATCTCTGAATATTTTTTTACAAGGTTTTCTACGGCTCTAGCGGTAATTCTTTTATTTTGTAGAGATAAGAATAATGCTGGTTCTTCATTAATTTTATCACATTTAAGCAGTCTATTTTCTCGTTCAGGTAAATAATCTATAATTGAAGTTTTTATCTCATCAGAAAAATATAATAGAACTAAATTACCGCCTTTTCTAGTTACTTTAAAGGCATTATTTTTTAAATCAATGTCATTTAAGTTTAAATTTACGCACTCACTAACTCTAATTCCAGTGCCAAGCAGAAGGGTAATTATTGCATAATCTCTCTTAATATTGTTAATGTTATACTTATTTTGGAATGATGTTGAAAATTTTTCCACCGATTCAGTTACTTTTAAAATATTTTCGACTTCATCTTCATCAAGTCTAATAATTGGTTTATCGTGAATTTTTGGAGTTGACACTTTAATGCCAACATTCTCTTGAATTCGGCTATTTTTATAGAAATATGATAGCATTGATTTAATTGCACTTAATTTTCTAGCTTTTCCTTTTTCGCCATTAATTCTAATGGAATTATTGCTTGAATAATAACTTAGATACCTTAAAAAATACTCAATATCTTTGCTTTCTAGTGCATTAAGATCATCAAGTTGAATTTCAATTGCTGACTTTCCATAAAAATAATTAATTTTGGTTACTAAAAAATTAAAAAATATAATTAAATCTCTAGCATAATTAAGCTGAGTTAAAATTGAAGTTCTCATAGCTATACCAGTAAAATAATCCATGCAAAAAAGGGGAAGTTTGTTTTCAAGCAACGTGTTTAATTCTTCAAACTTTTTATTTTTTTCTAAATCAGCGTTATTGATATATTTTTTCATAACAATATTATAGCACAAGAACAAATAATTTTCCGTATAGATTGTATGATAATTAATAGATAGAATTTAACAAGGCATATATAGATTTTCAATTTTGATAAAACAGGGCGACCGGGTAAAGAGGAAAATGCAGATATATAACTATTCGCAAAATACCGATTTTGCGAATAAATACAATGCGGGGGAGTAAGAAAACCGCAATTTAATCTTCAAAACGTTAAAAAACTTAATTTCCAGACTTTTTAGTGTTAAGAATTAATCTTGCGAAAAATTATATAAATATTAGACATTTTAGATAAACCTGACTCAGTTAAATCAATTTTAAAAAACATAATTTATTTAAGCCACTTTTTAAACTAGCCTTATGGTTTCCTGATAAGTAATAATTATAAAAGCGACTATATAATTAAACGAGAAATTGACTCAGTTAAAGCTATTTTATAATGCTCATAAGTTAAGCCACCTTGTAAATAAGCTGTATATGGTTTCCTAATTGGCGAATCGGCGCTAAGTTCAATAGATGAACCTTGAATAAATGTTCCTGCCGCCATAATGACTTGGTCTTTATAGCCAGGCATATCCCAAGGATATGGAGTCACATAGCTTTCAATTGGTGAGGAATATTGAATCCCTTGTATAAATGATATTAGTTGTTTTTCATCATTAAATTGAATTGCCCTAATTATGTCATTTGGGAATTGATTATAATCAGGATTAACTTTGTATCCTAGGTTATGCATTACATTACCAGCTAAAATAGACCCTTTTAAAGCATTTGAAACTATTGATGGCGCTAGAAAAATTCCTTGAAAAAATGGCATATAAGAACTATTATAAGATCCAACCTCTAAACCCAAGCTTGGTGAGGTTAATCTTGAGGAAATTTTTTCGATTAAATCATGTTTTCCAGCAATATAGGCTCCTGTTGGTGCAATTCCTCCTCCAGGATTTTTTATGAGAGAACCGACAATAATGTCGGCGCCAACATCAGATGGTTCAAGTTCGTTTACAAATTCACCATAACAATTATCAACCATTATTATGGATTTTGGCGAAGTGGTTTTTATAAGACTACATGCATCTTTAATATCATTTATAGATAAAGCATTTCGCCAGGAATATCCTTCAGATCTTGTAATATATATTAGATTTGGTTTATTTTGCTGTAAATAATTTTTAATTTTAATAATGTCAAACTTTCCTGTATTATCTAAATCTATTTCATCATAACTTATGTCATAATCCTTTAGAGAGCCGATATTTTCTCCTTTTATTACTTTTTGCAACGTATCATATGGTGCACCAGTTATAGATAACATACTTTCACGTATACGCAATAAGCCAAATAGAGCTATGGATAATGCTTGTGTCCCAGAGGTAATTAATGGAGAAACTATTGCATTTTCTGTATGAAAAATCTCCGAAAAAACTGCAGATAGAGCTTGTCTTCCTATATCATCATACCCATAACCAGTTGATGGCATGAAATGGCGGCTAGAAATTCGGTTTTTACGGAAAGAATCTAAAACTTTTGATTGATTTATGTAGGATGTTTCTTCTGCTTTTTTAAAAAAATCAACAGATTTATTCTCTATTTCCTTTATTAATGATTGTATTGACTTGGAATCAAGCATTTTCTCCCCCTACAATAATAGACTTAATATAATTAATTAAGTTATCCTCGGAATTTTTTATAGATAGATTAAAATATTTTGCTATATCTTTGTATTGATTATTAAACCAAGTATCTTGTCGTTTTGCATATGTATTTGTATTTGATAGGATCAATTTTTTTACTTCTTCTTCGCTAATTTGGCCTGAAAAATAATCTTTCCACTCTTTATATCCAATCCCTTGTAATGATTGCATCTGAAAATTATATCCTTGTTCAAGAAGAGAAGCAACTTCGTTTTTTAGGCCAGAAGCTATCATCCTATCAATTCTTTCGTGAATACGGTGTCTTAATTCATCTCTATTTCTCGATATAACGATTAAAACTATATTTGGGTTTACTATTTTTGTGTTTACTTTTGATAATGGCTTACCATTTAAGAGACATAAATATAAAGTTCTTGCCACCCTTCTTGAGTTATTTGGATGAATTTTTGCAGCTGATTCAGGGTCAATGTTTAATAATTTATCGTAAATGTAATTATTGCCAAATTTTTCTAATTCTAAATTAATTTCTTCTTCAATTTCCTTATTTTCAGTTCTTGTACCACCAAAATTCATACTGTAAACAAGAGAATCAATATAAAGCCCTGTCCCACCACAAACTATTGGTAAAATTTGTCTTGAGAAAATTTCTTTTATAGTGGCATTTGCTTTTAAACTATAATCATAAACGGAAAAATTTTCATTAGGGTTGCAAATATCAATAAGATGTTGTGAAACAATAGTTTTTTCTTTTGCTGTGCCAATATCTAATCCTTTATAGATTTGTATAGAATCTGCCGAAATAATTTCACCCTTAAATTTAATAGCAGCTTTTTGGGCTATTTCTGTTTTACCACATGCCGTTGGCCCACATAATATTATTGTTTTATTATTTATCATAATTTTCTTTTAAATAATTTTTCAAATTCAGTTTTTGTATAAGTGATAAATGTTGGTCTCCCATGTGGACATTGAAGTGGAACACCCGATTTGGAAAAATAATCAATTAAATAGGTAATTTGCTCTATTGATAATTTAACATTTCCCTTAATCGCTGCTTTACAAGCAATTAGAGCAACTTTATCTTTAATAATTGAATTAATTGTCGAGAATGAATTAGTGCATAAAAGGTCCTTAACTAATAAACTAAATAATAATTTTATGTCAATATGATCAGATAATATGGATGGTATACCAGTTATTCTAATTGTATCTGTTCCAAAAGATTCAATATCAAAACCAATTTTTAATAACTCTTCTTTTTTATCAACTAATATATTATGTTCCTCAAATGAACAATCATATAATAATGGTAAAAGAAGTTGTTGAACGGTTAAATTATTATTAATTAGCTCTTTTAAGTAATCATCATAAATTAATCTTTCATGAAAAGCATGTTGATCAATTAAATACATAGTATCAAAAGATTCAATTATTAAGTAAGTATTAAATATTTGACCAATTATAGAAAATTTTGGAGCATTAATTGGTTTTATCGTGAATAAGTTTGAGGTTTCTGTAGAAAGATACTCGTTACCATCTTGTTTTTGTGGAATTGCAATATTTTGCTTTATATCTAATGTAAAGGGAAATCCTTGATTAGCCCCTGTTTGTTGGTTATTTTCTATCTCATTAGAATCTATATTATTGTTTATGGAGCTATTGTCTATTATTCTTCTATCTATTAAACCATTAGAATCTAGCCTATTGTTTATGGTAGTATTATCTGTTTCTCTATCTATAAAACCCTGATTAAAAGAGCTGAAATTAGTTTCTGTTCCATGAAATTGAAGGAAAGAATCGCTTATATTATTTGAATAATCCTCTAAAGCGGTTTTTACCGTATTGTATACTTTTCCATATATTTTTTTAGAGTTAGAAAAACGTACTTCTCTTTTTGTAGGGTGAACATTAACATCTACTTCTTCAAATGGAACAAGGATATGTAGGACAAACATAGGGAAGCAATGCTTCATAAGTAGATTGGAATATGCATTTTGGATAGTTGATGTTAATGATAAATCTGTAATGACACGGCCATTTATTACTATTGTTTGAAAAGTTCTATTGTTTTTATATAGTGCAGGTGGTGAAATATAACCAGATATTTTAATGGGACTTGAGTTATCTTGAATCATTATTAGTTGATTAGAAAGATTCTCGCCATATACCGCATTTAAAGCGCTTATAAGGCCTTGTCCCTGGGAATTATATACTAGTTTGTTGTCTGAATAAAAGGTAATTGACACATCAGGATTAGATAAAATATATTGACAAATAACTTTCTTCACATTATTTTCTTCAGTGCTTTTGGGGCTCAAAAACTTATAGCGTGCAGGAGTATTATAAAAAATATTATTAATCAAGACAGAAGTCCCATTAGACCAAGCGTTATCAGTAATATTCAGAATATTGTTATTATAGGAAAGAATGGAACCATATTCTTCACCAGTAAAATGAGTTTTAATACATAAATCACTTACTGAAGAGATTGAAGCAAGTGCTTCACCTCTAAATCCAAGCGTAGAAATAGCGAATAAATCATCAGAGTTTGTAAGTTTACTAGTGGCATGAGGTAAAATAGTTTTATAAAGTTCATCTCTAGGTATTCCACAGCCATTATCAATTACTTCAATACTTTTAATTCCACCATCGAGAATATTTACGATAATTTTTGAAGCTCCAGCATCGATACTATTATCTATTAGCTCTTTTACAACAGAAGAAGGGTTCTCAATAACCTCTCCTGCAGAAATCCTGTTAAATATTGAACTATCAAGTATGTTAATAATCATTTTTATTCTTTTTGCTCTTTATGGTTTTCTTTTTTAGATTTGATAATATAGTTAATGCCTCTATTGGAGTACAATTATCAACATTTATATCGTTAATAATATCACAGATCTCTTGATACTTTGTATCTTCAGTGAAAAAGCCTATTTGCTTTGTAGGAATGGAGGTGGCGGTTCCGTTTGAGGTAACTAATTCCTTAACATTTCTTAGATCATGAGTTTCTTCAAGTCCATTCATCACGGTTTTTGCCCTATTAATAATTTCATTATGTATACCTGCAAGAGAAGCGACTTCTACACCAAAACTTTTATTTGCGCCCCCTCTAGCAATTTTATATAGAAATACAATTTCACCCGCATTCTCTTTAATCAATACGTGGTAATTCTTCACATTAGGGATAATGTTTTCAAGCTCTGATAATTCGTGATAATGTGTTGCAAAGAGTGTCTTTGCTTTAATTTTTAATGTAACATATTCAGCAATTGCCCATGCGATTGATAATCCATCAATTGTAGAGGTTCCCCTTCCTATTTCATCAAAAATAATCAAGCTATCTGCGGTAGCATTGTTTAAAATGTTTGCAACCTCTGACATCTCAACCATAAACGTTGACTGTCCAAAAGCTAGATTATCGCTTGCGCCTACTCTGGTAAACACTCTATCTACAAGTGAGATTTTCGCACTTGAACAAGGCACAAAGCAACCGATATGCGCCATTAGTACAATTAATGCAACTTGTCTCATATAGGTTGATTTACCGGCCATGTTAGGCCCGGTAATAATTAGAGTTTGACAGTCTTTTTTAAAGAAGGTATCATTGGAGATAAAATTAGTTTTGCCTAATTGTATATGTTCAACCACGGGATGCCTTCCACTTATAATAGAAATATCTTTATCTTTGCTAACTAAAGGTCTGACAAAGTTGCTCATTTTTGAAACTGTAGCAAAAGATAAAATTACATCAAGTTTTCCAAGTAATCTTGCATTTTGTTGAATAGCCTTAATGTTATTTAATAGAGCGTCTTTAATTTTTGAATAAATAGTTTCTTCTAAATATATGGATTTTTCAAGGGACCCAAGGATTTTTTCCTCCATTATTTTCAATTCCTCAGTTATATATCTTTCGCCAGTTGATAGTGTTTGTTTTCTAATATATCTTTGCGGAACTTTCGATAAATATGAATTACTAATTTCAATATAATATCCAAATATTCTATTATAGCCCACTCTAAGAGTCTTTAATTCAGTAGATTCCTTTTCTTTTTGCTCATAATCAGATAGCCATTTTTTTGCATTTGTTTGTGCATCTCGTAATTCATCAAGTTCATTGCTAAAACCTTTCTTTATAATCCCCCCATCTTTTGTAGAAATAGGCGGATTATCAACTAAAGAATTATCGAGAAAAGTAACAAGGTCTTTTAAGTCATCTAAATTTGAATCAATAGAAGATAAAACAGTAGATTTAAAAGAAGAGAGTATTTTTTTTATTGGAGTTACTTGTCTTAAGGAAATCATTATACTAAGACATTCTCTAGGATTAATTGAGTTAAATGTAATCTTGTTACATAATCTTTCCACATCTCTTACTATTGATAATAAATCAATTAATTTGTTTCGTTTGCCATCATTATTTACTATTTCATCTACAGCATCTAATCTATTGTTAATTTCGTCTAATTTATTTAAAGGTTGGGTTATAGTTGATTTAATTTCTCTAGCCCCCATATTGGTTACCGTTTTATCAAGCACCCAAAGTAGGCTTCCTTTAATTTTATTATCATAAATATTTTCAATTAATTCTAAATTTTTAATTGTAGTATTATCAAGGAACATATTATTATTCGAAAAAATTATCTTTGGAGAATCAAAATGAAGCATATTACGCTTCTGAGTAATTTCTATATATTTAAATAATCCACCAAGTGCACAAAGTGCAACTGGAACATTTTCTAACCCAAAAGAAGTAATATTATTTACTGAATAAAAATTAAGGATAGTATTTACTGAATTATCATAATCATAAGCATAAGAATAAAAATCCTGTGCTTTAACTAAATTGTTGTTCTCTATTTCCTTTCTTTTATTCAAAAAATCACAAGCATCCTTATTACCTAGCAACTCGGCAGGTTTTAAGTAATTAATTAAATCAATAGCCTTATTAATTTCGTTTTCTTCAAATTGCTGACATTTTAGTTCACCGGTCGAAATGTCGGCCCAAGCTAAGCCAACAACTTTATTAATCAACGCAATAGATAACAAATAATTATTTGATCTAGCTTCTAAAGAATCCTCGTCAGTAACTGTTCCGGGGGTAATAATTCTTATAACATCCCGTTCTATTAAGCCTTTTTGTGCTCCAGGTTGAGTTAATTGCTCACATATTGCAACTTTATTGCCAGATTTAACAAGTTTAGATATATAAACATCAGCTGCGTGAAAAGGAACTCCACACATTGGTGCTCTTTCAGAAAGGCCACAATCTCTTCCCGTTAGAGTAAGATCTAGTATCTTACTAGCGATAATCGCATCTTCAAAAAACATTTCATAAAAATCACCAAGTCGATAAAAAATAATACAATCTTTGTAAGAATCTTTTATGGACATATAATGTCTCATCATATCAGATAGTTGAAAAGTTTTTGTCATTTAACTATTTCTCCTATTAAAGAAGAGGATTTATTATCTAGAATTTTAATATTAACAAAAGTCCCTACTATATCATCCTTGGAAGAAAACTTTACTAATTTACCATTATCTGTTCTTCCCAAATAAAAATTATTAGGTAACTTATCTTCAACTAAAACCTCATAGGTATTATTAATATAGTTTTTACTGATTTCATGAGTAATAATATTTTGTTCTGCGATTAGCTTGGTAATTCTAGACTTTTTGACGCTAGCATCTATTTGGGTAAGTTTTGACGCTGGTGTGCCATTTCTTATAGAATAAACAAACATAAAAGCATTGCTGAATTTAATATTTTTTAATAATTGAATTGTATCGTTGAAATCTTCATCGGTTTCTTCAGGGAATCCCACCATAATATCTGTCGAAATTTGCACATTAGGTATAATATTTTTTATTTTTTCAATCAAATATAAATACTCTTTGCTGGTATATTTTCTATTCATAGCACTCAGTATTTTATCAGAGCCAGACTGCAAAGGAAGATGTATATGTTTGCATAAAATAGTACTATTTGCGATTGTATTAATCACTTCTAAAGACAAATCTTTGGGGTGAGAAGTCATAAATCTTAATCGATATTTAATATTAAAATTAGTTAAAGATAAAAGTAATTTATTAAAATTCCACCCATCGTTTCTATCATTGCCATAACTATTAACATTTTGTCCTAATAAAGTGATTTCCTTATACCCTAATTCTAATAAAATTTTAACTTCATCAATAATCTCTTGGGGATTTCTACTAATTTCCCTACCTCTAACATAAGGAACTATACAATATGTACAAAAATTATTACATCCAGACATAATGCTAACCCAAGCATGAGGCCATGAAGATCGGTTTATCGGAGAATTGGTATTTGTTCTGTTCGTACTAGAAATGGGGAAATCCTGATAATAATTCTTCTCATATTTCTCCCCTAATTTCATTTTTTCCGTCACTTCTTTTATGAGATATGGTAAAGTGTTTAGGTTAGACGTTCCAAGAGTTATATCTATAAATGGGAATTTAGCTATTAATTTTTGAGAGGCCTCATATTGTTGCATCATGCATCCCACAACAGCAATAATTAGTGATTTATTGTTATCTTTTAATGTTTTTAAATCACCAACTCTTCCTATTACACGATTTTCGGCAGAATTTCTTACACAACATGTATTAAGTATAATTATGTTTGCGTTTAAATAATCATTGATGGGTTTATAGCCTAGATCAAGTAACATTCCAGAAATTTTTTCCGAGTCATGCACATTCATCTGACAGCCAAAAGTTTCGATAAAAAAATATTTTTGCATGAGAAAATTATACAATATGTAGTCTAACTAATCAATCAAATGGCAAAGTTGCCGATGATTTAATAACTAATAAATTTCAGTATTTATATTACTAAGTGCATCTTCAACAAATGCTTCAATATTTAAATTTAATTCAATCCTTTCGATATCTATTCTCTTTGGATGGATTACAGGCTTTTCTGGGAGAAACACAGTACAACAATCCTCATATGGTAGTGTGCTAATATCAAAAGTTTCAATTTTTTTTGCTATTTGAATAGTATCGTCTTTATCAAACCCGATTAAAGGACGTAAAACAGGAATAGACTCTAAAACATCATTCGTAATTGTAATTCCTTCTATAGTTTGGCTTGCAACTTGGCCTAAACTCTCGCCAGTAATAATTGCTTGCACATTATTTTGAAGGGCTATTTTTTCTGCTATTCTCATCATGAATCGTCTCATAATGGTAATCATATATTCTTTGGGACAGTTTTGATGGATTGCTAGCTGGATGTCAGTTAGTTTAACTAAAAACAATTTAAAGCCCAAATTGTATATGCTTAATACTTTTGATAAATCTCGTACTTTTTGAATAGCTTGTTCGCCCGTATAAGGAAATGAATAAAAATGTAGCCCAAAAATTTTCATTCCTCTTTTTGTAATTAAATAGCCAGCTACAGGGCTATCAATTCCTCCTGAAAGTAATAGTAGCCCTTTTCCACTACAGCCTGTTGGTAATCCACCGAGCCCTTTTTGAATTTCTTTATATATATATGTTTGACCATTTTCTCTAATATCAATATTAATTTCAAAATCAAACCCAGTTAATTTAACTTTTAAATCGGGGAAGCGATTTAATAATTCCATACCAACTAAAGCAGCAATTTCAACTGAAGTATAGGGTATTTTTTTATCAGCGCGCTTTACTGTAACTCTAAATGAACCAGTTGAAGTAACTAGGTCTGAAGAAGTTTTAATGATTGTCTCTAAATCACTGGGTATTTTAATTGCATTGCTTATACTATAAATACCAAATATTTGTAATAAATTTTTACATATATCATCTCTATTTGAAACATCAAAATCATCTATATAAAATCTATTTCTAGAGGAATGAAATTTATAAGTAAAACTACAAAGCTTTTCTTTTATATTTTTTGCAAGTAAGCTTTCAAAATAGCTTTTGTTATTCCCTTTTAAAAAAATCTCCCCTTGCCTAATAATAATAGAGTTGTATTCAGTTTGCATATTTTTTATACTCCAAGTATTGCTTTAAAAATATTTCTTTAAAAATATTGATTTCCTCAATAGTGTTTTCACAAGAGAAACTAAGTCGTATTACCCCTTCCGCAAGTTTACCTGTCAATCCTAGTGCCGATGCAGTGCGTTTAGTTTTCTTATTTGAAGAACAAGCACTACCAGTCCCAATCAAAATGTCATAATTTTCTAAAATATGCTGCATTACCTCGCCTCTAATATATTTTGAAGTGAAGGTTACAATATAAGGTGAGCCCCAATTGGTAGAAATCAGATTAATTCCCTCAATTGAATTTAAGTAACAAAATAAATCTTGTGAAATAAGTGAAATTTTCGCAAAGTTATCTTCAAGGTGAATTTGTTTTTCCAATATAGCTTCTTTTAGCGAAACTATACCTGCAACATTTTCTGTTGATGGGCGAAGGTTAAACTCTTGGCCACCGCCAAATAGAATAGGATTAACAATAATATTATTCTTAATAAACAAAGCTCCACAACCTTTTGCCCCGCCAATTTTATGAGCACTAAATGAATATAAATCAACGCCCAAATCATTTAAATCCACATTAATTTTACCAACAGCTTGAACTCCATCGGAATGAAAAATTATAGAGTTTGAAACGGACTTTGCGAGTTGAACTAATTTTTTTATGTCATTAATTGTACCAGTTTCATTATTAACATGAATAATTGAAATTAACGAGATATTTTTGTCTAATAATTCGATGTATTTTTCTAATATAATTTTCCCGCTAGAATCAACTGGGCATACAATAACTTCAAATCCCCTTTTCTTTAATTCAAGACTTGTTTCAAAAATAGCACTGTGTTCAAGCGCGGAAATAAGAATTTTTGAGCCAGGCTTTTTTTTTGCGCCTATTAAAGAAGTAACATCACTTTCCGTGCCACTTGAGGTGAATATAATTTTACCTTCGCCTTTTAGTGTTTTTAATATTTCATCTCTACAATTGTTTATTAACGATTTTATCCTCACTGCTTGTTTGTATGTTGAAGATGGATTGAAATAATCAATCTGGGAAAAATCACGATATATTTCTAATGTTTTATTGCTACATTTAGTTGTTGCTGCATTGTCTAAATATATCATTTTTTTAAAGTAACAATAGTTACTCCCATTCCTCCCTCAAAATAATCACCTTCTCTAAACGACTTTACAAATGTAGATGATTTTAAAAAAGCACGTAAGCCTTCTTTTAATTTACCCGTTCCCATACCATGAATTATTTTAATTTTGTCAATTGAAGAAAGTATAGCTTTATTTAAATAAATATCTAATTCATAAGATGCATCCATTACACTTTTCCCAATAAGGTTAATTTCGGGGCTAAAAGAGTTATTAATTAAATTTTTATTAGTTTTTATTGGTTGTATTTTTTCAACTTTAGGTAATATTATAGGGATTAAATTTTCTTTTTTTATAATACTTTTTATGTTCCCTATTAATACTTCAGCAGTTTCTGATTTTTCATTAATATTTACTATTGTACCAACAACATTTAGAGGATTTACATTTACACTCATCCCTATACTTAAATTAGTATTTGTGTCAATTTGATAATCGATAGTATTAATTTCTGGTTTTGATGCATTCAAATTGATTATTTCTTTTTTAAGTTTATGAGCAAGTAATAAGGACTGGTTATCAGCTTCTTTAATTAATTCCTTCATCTGTTGTATGATTATCTCAGCTTCATTTACTGATTTATTAAGTAATTTATTTGTTTCTAATTCAGCATTTTCCGTTAATTGCTGACGGCGTTTTTGTAATCTTTCAAGCTCTAAAGAAGACAAAACATTTTTGTTTTCTATCTCTTTAAGCATTAATTGAATCTTATCCTCATTATTTCTTGCAGTTCTGCGTGACTCCTCGAGAGATCTTATAAGTTGTTCAATATGTTTTTCGTCTCTATCCAATCCATCCCTTGCAGTATCAATAATAGAACTATTTAGCCCCATATTTTTTGCTATTTCTATTGCATTCGATCTTCCAGGCGTGCCTATTATCAATTTATAAGTTGGCATAAATGATATTGGATCAAAATCCATGCTAGCATTTTCAATTTCGTCAGAAATTATTGCAAACTCTTTTAGTTCATTATAATGTGTTGTAATTATTGCACAAGAATTTTTTTCGATTATAAATTTTAAAATAGCGACAGCTAAGCTTGCGCCTTCTGTAGGATCTGTGCCTGCTCCAAGTTCATCAAGTAAAATAAGTGAATTAGAAGTAATTGTATCAGTTATAAATTTTATGTTTTTTATATGAGAAGAAAAAGTTGACAAACTTTGTTCGATACTTTGCTCGTCCCCTATATCACAGAAAATATCGTCATACATGGAAATCTTTGCTGATATTGCAGGTACATATAGACCAGAAAGAGCCATAATTTCAAGTAACCCGACAAGCTTTAATACTACAGTTTTTCCTCCAGTATTTGGACCTGTTACCAATAATATTTTATATGTATCTCCAAGTGAAACCGTTGTTGGAATTACGATATTATTATCAATTAGCGGGTGTCTAGCTTGTACTAAATTAATTATGCCAAATTCATTAATAGTAGGTTTTACCGCTTTCGTGCTATATGCATAATATGATTTTGCAAAAATAACATCTAAATCAGTCAAAATCTCAAAATTATCTTTTATATTAGGTGTAAGAATTGAAACTTTTAGGGTAAGATCTTTTAAAATCCTTTCAATTTCAATTTTTTCTTCTAAAATTAAAGACTTAATTTCATTATTTAACTCAACTATAGCCATAGGTTCAACATACAATGTTTGACCACTTGAGCTCTGATCATGGATTAATCCTGGCATCAGTCCCTTAAATTCAGCTTTAACAGGGACAACAAATCTATCATTTCGTATGGTAATAATTGAGTCTTGAATAATTTTCGAGTATTCTGATGAAGTGATATAATTATCCAGCTTTTTTCTAATTTGCTCTCCAGTAATTTTGATTTTTCTTCTTATATCTTTGAGTTTATTAGAAGCATTATCACTAATTTCAGTGTCTGATAAAATAGCGTTATCGATTTCTACTACTATAGAATCAGAAATAGTAATTTTTTTTGCTTTATTGCGAATAATTATTACTTTATCATCTTTAATATTGTTAATTAACTCTTTGATTTTTTTTGAATTCTTTTGAAAACGTGAAATTTTAATTAAATCGATATTAGTTAATGTTGATTGAACGCTTGCCCTAAAAAGAACATCAGAGATATCATCAAAGGAAAGAGGAACTCCAGTTCCACATTTTTTTGCAATAATAAAAGCCTCTTCGACTTCATCTAAAGATAATTGAACATCTATTAAGCTAGTTAGAGGTCTAATTTTTAATATTAGGTTCTTGCCTGAAACAGAGGAAGCGTTTTTTGATAAAGCTTCTAATATTTTTTGAAATTCTAAAGATTTAAGGGTTTTCTCATTCATTTTATCGTAACTTAGCATTAAATTTAGAGCTTAATGAGGAGACTATATTGTTAATTTCATTATTAATTTCAGCATCGGTTAAAGTATGCGTCATACTTTGAAATCTTAAATTAATTGCTACGCTTTTTTCATTTTGCCCTATTTGTGAACCAGTATATATATCAAAAATAAATGCTTTGAGAAAAATCTCGGTTGATGAATTGGAAATTTCCGTAAGTATATCATTTGCTAAAGTTTCAAGAGGCACAATTATGGCTATATCTCTATCTGAAGCTTGATATTTGGAAATTGGTTTAAAACCAGAATAATCTTGGCCGATATTAAGTATATAATCCAAGTCGATTTCAGCAATTAAAACTTTTGTATTAATATCAAACTTTTCAGCAATAGAGGTTTTTAATTCACCTATAAAACCAAAGGATTTATTATTTAATAGATCAAAAATTCGTGCATTTCTATATGGATGTAAATAGCTAATTGAAGAAGGTAAATATGAAGCATTAATACGATTCACATAGAGTAGATTTTCTATAATATTTTTAAATTCAAAAAAATCAATACCAATTGAGGCTATGCATAGAGAAGATGTCTCTAAAGGTAAGGTTGTTAGCTGTTCTTCTTCGGTATTATAAACATTTGCAATCTCAAAAAGTGATACTTTTTTATTCCCTCTTTGATAATTTTTAGAAATTATTTTTAGCAAACTATATACTAATGATTGTCGCATTATAGAATAATCTTCGCTTAAAGGATTTAAGATTTTAATTGGCTTGATTTTTGAATCAACAGGTAAGGATAATATTCCGGATGATTTAGGGGATATAAATGAATAGGTGACTATTTCGCTACATCCAGAGCCAACTAATGTGTCTTTAATTTTATCAATCTTTTTTTGTTTTCCACCTTTTTGGCCAAGAATTAAACTACCAGCTTTTTTATTCTCAACAAAATTAAAAGCTTCGTATCCAGTGATTCGAATAAGCTCTTCAGCAATATCGTTTACTCCAAAAATATCTTCACGCCATCTCGGCACAATGCATTCAAAGTGGTCAACATCATATTCAATAATAAATCCAAGTGATTTTAAAATTCTTAAAATTTCAGAATCTTTAATATTGACACCTAATATTTTCTTTATTTGTTCAGATGTAAAAAGAATTTTTTTATTTTCTATTTTTTGAGCAATCGAATCAATTGCACCTTCAATTTTGCCCCAATTGTATTTTCGTATTAAATCAAGTAAAAAATTCATTCCAATTTCTTGCGAATATAGATCTACTCCTTTTTCAAATCTAAAAGAGCTATCCGAATGAAGATTTAATATTTTTGCTGTTGCCCTAATATTTTCTCTAGCGAATGTAGCACTTTCGAAAACAACAGAAGTTGTTTGCTTAGAAACTGAACTATATAGCCCACCCATTATCCCTGCTATCGCCATGGGTTTATCGTTATCGCAAATAAGAAGCATTTCTTGATTTAATGAATATGTTTTTCCATCCAATGCTAGTATTGATTCATTTTCTCTGCCCCTTCTAACAATAATTTGGTTATTAGAAATTTTATTAAAATCAAACGCATGCATAGGTTGTCCTATTGATATTAAAGTATAATTTGTTAAATCTACTATATTATTAATTGGCCTAATACCAACACTTTTTAATCTTTGCTTAATTAAAAATGGGCTATCGGAAATAGTAATATTCTTAACTAAACAACCTATATATCTTTTGCATAAATCAGGGGCATGGTTATCAATTGACAATGATGTATTAACTTTAGGAAGATTAGTACTAGGTTTATAACGTAATTGTTGTCCTGTGATAGCCGCAATTTCACGGGCAATTCCTAAAATACTATTTGCATCAGTTCTGTTTGCAGTTATAGAGATATCGAAGACAATATCAGTATTTCCAAGAAAATCATTAATATTAATTCCCACACTTGTACTATCATCAAAAACTAATACACTGCTAGTATCAGCATAAGGATAATCAGTATTATCTAATCCTAGGTCATCAAGCCCACAAAACATTCCATCAGAATTAATACCTTTGATATCACCTCTAAAAATCTTTTTACCATTATGTAAAATAGCACCATCTAGAGCAACTGCAACAATATTGCCGGGTTTAAGTTTAATATCGTTTGTAACAATATTATAAAGACTGTTTTGAAATGATAAAATTGAGCAAACAAATAATTTATTTGTGTCTGGATGATTTTTAATAGTAATAATTTTAGCAGTAAAAACATTAATAATTTTTTTCGATTGATCAATAATTTGTTCAACTTCAAATCCACAGGACACTAACAGGCCCTGAATTTTAAGAGGATCAAGATCTACATTTACATAATCTTTAAGCCAACTAATGGGTACTAACATATTATCTCCTAATATTATCTAAATTGCTCTAAATATCTAATGTCACCATCAAAAAGAATGCGCATGTCTGGTATGGAATACTTCACCATTGTGGCTCTTTCAATACCAATTCCAAATGCATAGCCACTATAAACATTCGGGTCTATACCACAGTTACTTAAAACTATCGGATTAACAACCCCAGCACCTAGTAATTCCAACCAACCTGTACCTTTACATAAAGAGCAACCTTTTCCACCACAAATAGCACAGCTTAAATCTACCTCTACACTTGGTTCGGTAAACGGGAAATATGAAGGTCTGAATCTAACTTTAGTTGATGGTGTAAAAAATTTTTTTGCAAACAATTCTAAAACTAATTTAAGATCTAATAAGGACACATCCTTATCGACATATAAACCTTCTATTTGTTGAAACATAGGAGAATGGGTAGCATCATCATCAGGCCTATATACTTTTCCAGGGCAGATAATTCTAATCGGAGGTTTATTCTTTTCCATTATTCTAGCTTGGATGCCTGAAGTTTGAGTCCTAAGCATAATATCATTGGTAATATAGAAACTATCACTTGTGTCTCTTGCAGGATGATCAGAGGGAGTATTTAATAACTCAAAATTATATCTTGTACTTTCGATTTCAGGCCCCTCTTCAACGGAAAAACCTAAACCAATAAAGATATCTACTATCTCATTTTTTACAAGGGTTAAAGGATGTAACGAACCACGTTTTTGTAGATTCGTTGATAAAGTTACATCAAGAGCTTCTTCTTTTTCTCTTGCTAAAGTTTCAAAATTTATTAGAGATATGTTTTTTATGTTAATTGCTTCTTCAATAGAATCTTTTGCTTCATTTAAAAACTTGCCCAAAATAGATTTATTTTCTGGTGATAATTGTTTTAAATCTTTCATAAAAGAAGTTATTAGACCAGATCTTCCTATATACTTAATTTTAACTTCCTGTAAAGTTGAACTTGAACTAGAATTTTCAATCTCTAATTTTGCTTCTTTGGTTAAGTTCTTAATCTTATCTTCCATTAGTATACCTTCTTATATTTTAATAAATAAGAATTATTATAACACTCTAACAAGTATTATAACAACTAAAGTTATCTAAATAATACTTAATTAATTATATATAACTATCAAAAATATTCTCGAGTATTCCCAATTAAATTGATTTGTGGAATATAAATTGTAAAATATTGTAGTATTAGGCTATTTTATTTATATTTGCCCAACTTCTGAGTTCTTTCGCACTTTCATATCCAGCGTTACTTGAAGAGTCGCTACCAGATATTCTCATGAGTTCATTTAAGACACCTTCTTCTTCAAGCTTTGATATTTCAGTTATTGTTTCTGCATCATAAATATTTTTTGTAATTAAAAAATTACTGTCTGCCATTGCTGCTATTTGTGCAAGATGTGTGACAACGATAGTTTGTCTACCTTTAGAAATATTATAAAGTTTTTTTGCAACAGTTTTTGCTGCGTTTCCAGAAATACCCGTGTCTATTTCATCAAAAACTTGAGTTTCAATATTCTCTAAATCTGCAGTAATATTTTTTAAAGCAAGCATTATACGACTCATTTCACCCCCACTTGCTACCTTTGATAATTCCTTTAAGGGTTCTCCAGCATTTAGACTAATCAAAAATTTAACACTATCAGCACCGTTTTTATTAAGATTATTAATTTGAATCGGATTATTTTCATCATATTTATTAATATCAATTTCAAAGGATGATTGCTTCATGCCTAAATCTACGAGTTGTTGCACAATTGCTTTTGACATTTCTTTCCCAAACCTAACCCGACTATCATGAAGTTTTGTAGCAAAATCTATAACTTTTGATGCATAAGCAACTTCTTGTAATTTTAGTTCTTTAAGATTGTCTTCGGAAGATAATAAAAACTCAAGTCTATTTTTAGATTTTTCAAGAAATAGACATATTTCTTGATCGGTTTTACCATATTTTTTCTTAATTTTTCTTATTAAATCTATTCTTGTTTCAATTTGAGGAAGTTGGTCTAAATCATATAGATTATTAGCAATCCTATCGCTTAAAGTATCTTTAATATCTCTAACTTCAATTAGTAAATTACTTAATCTTTCCACTATATCGGAATAAGAGTCATCGTATTTTATAATAAAATTAATCTCTTTAATAATATTTAGAATGCTTGGTTCTATTCCCATAAAGTCATTGCCTTCAAGCAATAAAATTGCAGATGAAATAGAGTTTTTAATTCTTTCCATATTTTGAAGAATATTGCGTTGCTTTATTAGTAATTCTTCTTCATCGGTTGTAATATTTGCTTCCTCAATTTCTGCTATTTGATAATTTAATATATCGGTCTCAATGCTTATGTCAGAGTCTTTGGGATAGCTTGATATTTTGGCTAGTATATCTTTATATTGTTCGAAAATCATAATAAAGGAGTTTTTAAGATCAGTTGTATGTTTGTTAAAATTATCTAATATTAAAATATGGTTTTGTTCATTAAGCAAAGATTGAGTTTGATGTTGTGAATGGACATCTACGAGTTTTGAGACAATTGCTTTTAAACAATTAATTGTTACTAAGTTACCATTAATTCTGCAGTCGCTTCTACCTGATGAAGTCAATAATCTTCGAATAATAATGTTACCATTATCAAAATCAATCCCTTGTTCCTCAAATAATTTACTTATGCTGTTAATATCATTTTCAATAATAAATAATGCTTGTACTAAAGCTGTATCTTCACCATATCGAATTAATGATTTATCGGCCCTTTCGCCAAGGACAAAGTTAAGGCTATCAATTATAATGGATTTTCCGGCTCCAGTTTCGCCAGTTATGACGTTTAAACCATTTCCAAAGTTAATTGTAATATCGCGAATTACCGCTACGTTTTTTACTATTAAGGAACTTAGCATGTTATTCTCTAAATGATTCTAATATTTTAATTACATTTTGTACTGAAGAGGCTTCTCTTACAGCTATCATTACAGTATCATCTCCTGCAATTGTTCCCACGATATCCGTTTCGCCCAACCTATCAACCAAAGCACAAGCTGAATTTGCAGCCCCGCTAAGAGTTTTTATGATAATTAAATTTCCAGTATAGTCAATTTTTATAACAGATTGATGAAATAATGTTTTTAGCTTTCTAAATCTTGGATCGACGGGTTTAATATAATGAGAAATACCACCAAGTTGTGATTTCTTTTTTATTAACCCCAACTCTTTAATATCTCTTGAAACTGTCGCTTGAGTAACCTCAAAACCTTCAGCTTTTAATAAATCTGTAAGTTGTTTCTGATTTTCCACAACCATTACATTAAGTAATTCAATTATCTTATCTTGTCGTTCTGATCTTGACATAATATCTCCTAATTATTCTATTTCTAAATCACTCCATTTACGCATTTTTAGGGACAATCTTTCGAAATAATTATAATCTTTTTTTCTTATAAAACTTGTGTACATTTCGGATTTAGTCACTTCAATTGAATCTCCATCTGCAAGATTAATTACATCCTCCCCATCAATATTTAAGTGAGCATAAGGCTCAGCATGGATTAATGAAACCCATATTTTAGCATTTGATTTTACAACCAGTGGTCTTGAATGAAGTGAATGAGCACATATTGGGGTAATAACTAGCGCCTGAACGTCTGGAGATACAATTGGGCCACCAGCAGAAATATTGTACGCTGTGGAGCCAGTTGGTGTAGAAATAATTACTCCATCGGAAGTGTATCTATCTACAAGCGCCCCATCGACCCTTACTTCGCATTTCATTGTTTTCGTCCTTGAACCGCGTGCTAAAACGACCTCGTTTAATGCATAAAACTTGTTTTCTTTGGATACAATCTCCAATAATTGTCTATTGTCAATTATTAAATTATTTTCAAAAAGACTTTTGATTTGAGCTTCTAAATTATAATTATCTTCTTCTGCTAAAAAACCTTTTGTACCTAAATTAATTGCATAAATCTTTGTTCCATATAGTGCACATTCTTTTGCTATTCGTAAAATAGTACCATCGCCACCTAAAACAATAATAATTTCAGAATTTTGTGCAAGTGCATTTCTGCTAAAATAATCATCACAATCAAGAGATAAAACGCGAAGCTCCTCAGATAAATTAATCTTTAAATCTTTTATGGGTTTTAATATGCTTAAAATAGCGGATGTAATTCTTCCACCAATATCTTTAGATAAATTAGCATATATACCGATATTCATCATTTAATAATTATATATAGATAGTTTACAATAAACAAGCATATAGAAAAGGATTAAAAAATATTATTATTTCCTCTTTTTTTTATTTGTTGAATCTTTAGGATTATAGAAAAAGGCAATTAATTTTGCGGTAGCTAAAACTATTTGTTTTGATTTATTTACTGCTAAATCTTTCAAAAAAGCTTTTCCCCCTACAGTTATAGCTGCTACAATACTTGAAAAAATGATACTAAGAAATAGCTTAATGTTATCTGAAGTTTCGTAAGTCATTTTAACAATTAAAGCAATTAAACAAGCGCCACTAACAATTCCACAGATATCTCCAATTACATCACAACAAATATTAGAAACTTTTTCTGAATTTCTAATTAGTAGCATGGCTTGTTTGCTTTTAGGTTCCTTTCTGGAGGCCATTGCATAAATAGGTTCAGGATCACATGAGGTAACAGCTACTCCAATCGCATCAGCGATTAAACTAATCATTATCAAAAGTATTAACAAAACTATAGAAATGCTAAAATGTAATAAGTTTGTAAATTCAGAAATTAGTGAAAAAAAACCAGCAATAAAGAAAGTTATTAAAGTGATCTTTATTGTCCAGAAAATAGTATTATTGCGTTTTTTATCTTTCTTATTTTTCTGCGAAAACTCGCTATTTTTATTATCCAAAGCCTTATCTGAAGCATCAAATTTTTTTGTTTTTTTCTTATGTGTTGTAACTGTATCGATATTTATTGTTTCTACAGTTTTTGTTTGATTTACTTTATCAAAATTATTTAATTCATTGTCGTTTGACATTTTTATCCTTTAAAGTGTCAATGATGGATGATGATTAAGTAAACCTTGCGTCTTTAGGTTCGGTAGGCTTTCCCTAGGTAATACTTGTCGTCGCCGTCCAAGCAGTTTCCTTTTAAATTACAAAATGTTCGATTGCTCTAAACATAACCGAATCGCCACTTAGAACACACTATAATCCTTAATGATTTACAGTCTAGAAAATTTCTTTAACAGATTTGGTACAAACTATCCTCTTTTGCAACTCAGGTTTCATAAGCATAGACCATTCCAAGTTCGCGTACTAATTATGATTCTGAACCTTATTCCTCACTGAGCCACTCAAGGCAAGCTACACTGCACACAGACATTGATTACCGCATTGCAGGTTTAATCCTATTTAGAGAATCTTTTTGAGATATTCCAAGATAGGTCTCCACGACAGTTGGGTCGGCTTTAGCATGCCATTGCTAAACGCCCAAAAATCTTAACTCCCAGCATACACCCGGATTTGGGCAATCCAAGCAAACACCAGAAACTTCATCGATATGCTCTTTGACGGTATTTTAGCCCCGCCTTTGCTTGTACCGTATCTGACTAGAATACTGCACCACCATTGACATATGGATTATATCATATATAAAAAATACCTGCAAATCAAGAGAAATTTAATATATTATATGATATTAAAAAATTTTAATATGGTATTAAATTCTGAATTATTAAGGTTTAAATCAACTAAAAGCTTTTTGCATTGTTCACGATTAAAGTTAAGAAAAACAATTGAATCTTCCATTCCCGCAGTAGTAATATAATTGGAAATTTCTGATTGTATAAGGCTATCGGAAATATCATCATTGATTTGAAAAATTGTTCCTACAATTAATCCTAATTGTTCTAAACTTCTTATGGTAACATCGCTTAAGCCTAGTAAAATAGCTGGTGATACAATTGATGCTTGAAAAAGAGCACAGGTTTTGCCTTCATAAATCTTCAAAATGCTTTCTAAAGAATTAGAAATATGTAAAATATCTTTTGCTTGGCCACCAATCATCCCTTTCGCACCAGTTTTACAACTTATATATGTAGAAGTTTTAACACAATCTTCCGTAATATTTAAACTAAATAATAGTTCAAATGCAGAATTCAATAGTGCATCCCCTATTAAGATTGCTAAGCCTTGCCCAAACTTAACGTGAACAGTAGGTTTGCCCCTTCTTATTATATCATTGTCCATCCCAGGTAGATCATCATGTACTAGGGAGTAACTGTGAAAAAGCTCAATAGCTAGTGCGTAAGGAAGTGCTTTATCTAAAGAGAGTCCCAATGATTCCGCTACAGATAATAATATTAGAGGTCTGATCCTTTTTCCACCGCCAAAACATGCATAAACCATTCCTTCATATAAATCATCTTGTATTAAACCAGAATATTGTAATAGATAATTTCTTAAATTATCATCAACATATTTAATTAGAGTATTAATTTTTTGATTCATTTTGAGTTAACTCGCTTGATTGTAAATCCTTTGAAAGTTCGAATAGCTTTCCTTTTTTTTCAGATATTGTTTTCAAACATTCTTTTGCAAGAATAATGGCTTGTTCATAAATTGCTAAACTATCTTCTAGCGATAAAGACCCACTTTCTACTTGATTAACTAGTTGATCTAGTTTAATAATATCATTTTCCAGACTCATTCTATTTCTCCTTATTAATAAAATTTTTAACCGTAACACACATTTCCCCTTCTAATCCAACAACTATCAGCTCATCGCCTGTTTTTATTTGATTAAACGAAGATAGTAGATTCCCATTATAGTATATTTTATAAAATCCTTTTTCAAATAATTTCGTAGGGTTAATTGCATTAATTTTTTCTAGAAGAATATTTACTTTGGATTCGAAATTAAGTAAAGTAATTTCATTTTTATGGAGCATATTTTTTGTAATATTTTTAATGTATAATTCAATATTATCTATTTTTAATTTTATAATATCGAATATTTTATTGGTTTTAGATATTAATTCCTTGATATTTTTTTCCAATAAATCTACGATAAACTCAGCAGCTGCTGTTGGAGTAGCACATCTTACATCCGAAACAGCATCTGAAATTGTATAATCGACCTCATGCCCAACTGCTGATATAATAAATGTTTTCATTTGGAAAATAGCTCTTGCAACACTTTCGCTATTAAAAGCATATAAATCCTCGAAAGAGCCACCCCCTCTAGCAAGAACCACTAAATCATAGTTTTTTCCATCAACTATTTTTAAAGCATTTACTATTTCCTTTTCAGCAGAAAGCCCTTGAACCGAAACATCATAAACAAAAACATTTATATTATTATTGTAATTACGTATTGTTTTATAAATATCTTGTATAACCGCACCTTTCTTGCTAGTAACAACACAAATATTAAGAGGGAATAGAGGTGGTTGTATTTTATGTATTGTATCAAAAAGACCTTCTTTTGCAAGGGATATTTTTAGATCTTGAAATATTTCATGAAGTTTTCCAAGTCCACATGGCTCAATATTTTTCGCGATAAAAGATAACTTTCCAGTTTTTACATAATATGAAATCTGGCCCGAGACATAGACACTATCTCCTTCTTTAGGAGTATATGTTTTTCTTAAATTAAAACAACATAGAGGAATTTGAGAATTATCATCTTTTAAATTACAATAAAGATTATCTTTATGAATTGAGACCCCTGAAACCTCACCCTTTACCAATATGTCCCACAACAAAGAATCATTATCTATTACACCATTTAAATATGAATTAAGTTCTGTTACAGTGAGAAATTCTTTTTCGGCCATATTCACCAACTATATTATTTATTATTCAACAGAGTTTTATTAATTGAACTTAATATCCCATTAACATAAGAACTACTCTTTTCAGTGGAATATATTTTCACTAAACAAACGGCTTCAGAAATAGAAACATTTATTGGGATTTCATCGATATAAAGCATTTCGTAAATTGCAACTAGTAAAGCTGCCAAATCTGTTTTATATATTCTTTCGATATTAAACCCTTGGGCAAAATCTTGTATTATTTTCGAAAGTTCATCAAATTTTTCAACAATACCAAAATAGGCAGTTTTCATATATAATAAATCTTCTTCGGAAAACTCAGGAGAAGATAATAAAGTAAAAGTTTTCAGATTAGTCTCACCACCAGAAAATAAAAATTCAAAAACTAACTTATATAAATTTGTTCGTGCAATAGTCCTCGTTTTTGTATTCATAAATTTATACTGCTTACAAATATATTAATTTTTCTTACTTTAAATTTAGTCCCCGCTTCAACATCATTTTTTATGTGTTCTTGAAGAGTACAACTGATTTCTGATATCAAGGAACCAAACTTTACGTTTATATATACATCTATTTCCACAAAATCCTCTACTAATTTAACAATTATAGATTCTTTAGCTTTTTTCTCTAAAGACATATCGGCAAGAGATACCAAATCTATTCTTGATAATGCTTTTTTAACAATAGAGCCGATAAGCTCCTTAAATCTATTTTCAACTTGTTCATTAATTCTACTATTCATTATTAAATTACTTGTCCTATTAATGTTTTGTAATATGAATTATATAATTGAATACTTAAACTCTAGACATATAGCTTCCAGTACGAGTATCAATACGAATAACTTCACCTTCATTGACAAATAAAGGTACTTGTACTGAAAAACCTGTTTCTAATACTGCAAGTTTTGAGCCTGGTTGAGCTGTTGATCCGGGTAATCCTGGTTCACAATCAACAATCAAAAGTTCTACGAAATTTTCTGGTTCAACAGAAAATGGGGAATCTTTATAAAATGCAATATCTACTGGGCTTCCTTCTTTAATATATCTTAAGGCATCTTCAACAACATCCTTGTTCATTGGGATCATATCGAAATTTTCCTTATCCATGAAATAATATAAATCACCATCCTTATAACTATATTCCATTTTCTTTCTTTCGATGTGAGCAAGCTCATATTTTTCACTTGGATTAAAAGTTCTTTCTATAACTCCACCGGTCATAACATTTCTCATTTTTGCGCGAACAAAAGCTGAGCCCTTACCTGGTTTAACATGTTGAAATTCAATTATCATTTGAACGGATCCATTATCTAATTCAAATGTAATTCCTTTCCTAAATTCACCTGCTGATATGTATGGCATATGTCCTCCTATAATAACTACAATATTATTAGTGTTTTTTGTGATTTTGTCAAGTTAACTACTTTATCTCTTGCAACAATCACTATATCCTCTATTCTAATTCCGAATTTACCTGGAAGATAAATTCCAGGTTCAATACTAGTAACTACCCCTTCTGAGATTTCACCATCGTAATACTTACTAAGCATAGGATATTCATGGATATCAATGCCTAATGAGTGACCTAGTGAATGAGTAAAAAATTCAGATAGATTGTTTTTGGTAAACACCATACGAGCAAAGGAGTCGCACTGTAATCCAGTCATACCAGGCTTAATGGATTCAATAGCAGTATTTTGAGCTTCTAGAACTAAATTGTATGTTTCAATGTAAGCTTCTGAAGGATTACCAATTGCAAGGCTTCTTGTCATATCAGAGCAATATCCTTGATATTTTGCGCCAAAATCCATAGTAATATAATCATCATTGAGCAAAACATTATCAGATGGATGAGCATGTGGTTTTGAGGTATTTTTACCAAATGCGACAATAGTGTCAAAGGCAAGAGTACCACCATTGATAAATATTTGTGAATTAATATAATTACATAGTTGTTTTTCAGAAATGCCAGGTTTTATAAAAGAAAGTGAATTATAAAACACATTATCAGTAATTGATTGGGCTTTAATAATTAAATCAACTTCATCTTTTTCTTTTATAGACCTAATTTTAGATAATTGCTCGGATAATGGTATTAATTTAAATTTTTTAATTAATAAATATTCTTTTTGTAAAACTTTCATATCCTCATAAGCTAAATGTTTAATATTCAACTCTTTTAATAGCTGAATCGCACTAGAGGAGTAACTTCCGCCTCCCTGAATCTCTATAAAAATGAAGTTTGAAACCTGTTGCTCGAACTCTTCTTTTACTCTTTTATCGGATATGTAAAATTGTTTATCTCTTGTTAAAATAATCCTAGCATCTTCATTAGTATAGCCAGAGAAATAAAAGAGGTTTGATGGGCTGGATATGTAAACCGCATCAAAATTATTAAAATTTATCTTTTTGTTTCTATTCATTATTAGATTGTATTATAATTTAAATATAAAGTAAAATATAATATATAAAAGAAACATATGTTATTTTCACACTTTTTTCACAATAATTTGGTAAAATAACACTGAATAATATAAGGAGCTAATTTTATTATGAAAAATTCTAAAAAAATACTCATTATTACACTTATAATCACATTACTGATGGTTTTAGCAAGTTGTAATCCCAGTTTTGTTGGACTAGATTCAGATAGATTATCTAGTGATTCTGCAAACACCACACCTCCAACAAATAACGTAATTGCACCAACTGCTAACTATAATGTATCCATTGATACAGTAACACCAACATTGGTCGAAGGTGGATTACCAGAGGTCGTAGAATCCGTAAGGGATAGTGTTGTTTCTTTAAATGTTGAATTAGGGGAACAAGGTCAATCTTCTGGTTCTGGTGTGTTTTTTGCAAAAGATACTGAAGAAAACGCCACATTTATTATTACTTGCTGCCACGTAATTGATATGGCAACAAAAATTACTGCAATATTAACAGATGGTTCAGAAATTGATTGTCTTTTGATTGGTGGAGATGATGAAAAAGATATAGCTGTTTTAAAAGTTGATGGCAATTATCAAACAGCAAAAATAAGAATCTTAGATGAGGCACCATTAAAACTCGCTGAATCTGTTTTTGCTATTGGGAATCCTTTAGGTACTCTTGGAGGTAGTGTTACACAAGGGATAATTAGTGGTGTTGAAAGAGTAATAAATATGGAGGGAGTCGAAATGAGTTTATTACAAATCGATGTTGCGGTTAACCCTGGAAACTCAGGAGGTGCTTTGTTTGATTATTACGGTAATTTGGTTGGAATTGTTAATGCAAAAAGTGTTGGTGCTGATGTTGAAGGCATAGGATATGCAATAAGAATAGATGAAGCTATAAGTGATGCGCAATCTTTTCTAAATACAGCTGGAAATCCAGATTTTGACAATCTCGGTTATATTGAGGGCAAAGTTCGTCTTGGCGTAACCGTACAAGGATATTTAGAAGATGCAAAATATGTATACTTAATTAAATCATTAAACATTTATGGCTCAGTTGCATATCATAATTCAACTGCACAACAGGAAAACAAAGTAGAAATCAACGATATTATTACCGGTGTTAAGCAAAATGGTACTACTATTGAATTTATTGATATTAATACCTTGGGTAATTTAATAAAGAGCTTAAAAGTTGGGGATAGTATTACTTTGCTAATTGAACACCCTGTTTCAAGTGGATTTTTGACATACCAATACCAAAGTAGAGAAATATCCATAACTATGCAGCAATATGTTTATGGTAAATAATTATTTTGCGATATAATACTTAGAAAAACTTATACAATAATGTAACAATACTTAGAAGAAAAAATAAAAAGGCATCAAGTCATTGATGCCTTTTTGGTGGGCAGGGACGGATTCGAACCATCGAAGTCACTGACAACAGATTTACAGTCTGCTCCCTTTGGCC
>CAYMPR010000002.1:0-22909 GCA_964392385.1 uncultured Christensenellaceae bacterium
ATAATCATATCCACTTATTTTTTTATCATGTATGGTAAAGGTGTTTTTTCGTAAACTGTAGTACGCGCGGTATTACATTGACTTGCGCTTGCTAATATACTATAATAACTAAATGAAATTAATAATTCGTTTTTATTAACGAGATACATATACTAGTTTCAATTATATTTTTACTGGAGGTTATAATGTTAGGCAGTCAATTATTGTCTGCCACCAGCACCTTCCCCGGATGGGGTTATGCGCTAATAACATTGTTTCCTGCGCTGGCAATTGGCCTTTTTGTTGGAATAATTCTTTATAAACAAGTCTTAAAGAAAAGACGAGAAGATGCAAGAAACGAATTCAATAGAATAACTGAAGAAGCCAGGCTTGAAGCAAAAAACATTAGACAAGATGCGATGCTGGAGGCAAAAGAAAATCAGCTTAGACTTAGAAATGAAATAGAAAATGAGGCACGAAATAAGCGCCAAGAATTTCAAAAACAAGAATTAAGGTTAAGTCAAAAAGAAGACACTCTTCAAAGAAAAGAAGACTTAGTAGATAGAAAAACCGAAGATCTTGAAAAGTCACAGAAGCAGCTAGAAGTAAAACACTTAGAAATAGAAAAACTAGAACAAGATTTGGTCAACAAAAATGGTCAAATAGTAAAAGAGCTAGAAAGAGTAAGTGGATTAACTCAAGAAGAAGCAAAATCAGCTATAATATTGCAAATGGAAGAAGAAGCAAAAAAAGCTGCCATTTCAATTGTAAAAGAAATTGAACAAAAAGCTGTTGAGGAAGGGGACAGAAAAGCAAAGCATATTGTTGCACTTGCAATTCAAAGGTGCGGAGTTGATGTAGCCTCCGAATCTACGGCCTCAGTGGTTGAACTTCCAAACGATGAGATGAAAGGTAGAATCATCGGTAGGACTGGAAGAAATATCAAAGCACTTGAAAGTGCAACCGGTGTTGATTTTATTATTGATGACACTCCAGATGTTGTTACTCTTTCGAGCTTTGATCCTGTTAGAAGAGAAGTAGGTCGTCAAACTTTAAATAAACTTTTAGCAGATGGAAGAATCCATCCAGGACGTATCGAAGAGATAGCGGAAAAAGTTCGAAAAGAGATGGATGTGACGATAAAAGAAGCTGGCGAAACTGCTGTTTATGAAGTAAATGTTTTTGGTGTTCATCCTGAATTAATAAAACTTCTTGGTAGATTACAATACAGATCTAGTTATGGTCAAAATGTTCTTAAACATTCACTTGAAGTTGCATATATTGCAGGGATGCTTGCCGCAGAACTTGGAGCCGACGAGAAAATTGCAAAAAGAGGCGGATTACTTCATGATATTGGCAAAGCAGTCGATCATGAATATGAGGGAACCCATATTCAAATAGGGGTAGAACTAGCCAGAAAATATAAAGAAAGCGAAAGAGTAATCCATGCTATTGAAGCCCATCATGGCGATGTTGAAGCGACAACACTCGAAGCAATATTAGTTCAAACGGCGGATGCTATTAGTGGTTCTAGACCTGGCGCAAGAAGAGAAAGCGTTGAGCTTTACGTTAAGAGATTGGAAAAGCTTGAGAACATTGCAAACTCTTTTGCTGGGGTAGACCAATCTTATGCAATACAAGCTGGAAGGGAAATTAGAGTTATAGTAAAGCCTGAGTCAGTTGATGATTTGCAAACTCAAGTGTTAGCTAGAGACATAGCAAAAAAACTAGAGATTGAATTAGAATATCCTGGTCAAATAAAAGTTAATGTCATACGCGAACTAAGAAAAGTTGAATACGCTAAATAGTATTACAAGCGGCACTGTGAAGGTGCCGCTATTTATTTAATGCAAAAAAATAAAATTATTTATGTAAAATATAGAATCTCCATATTAGTATCGGCTATTCTTTTTGTTTTGTTTCTTATTCCATCAACGCTTTTGGCCATTTTGGGTGAAGATATTTTTCCTAGAGAGTTCAGCTTTTGGGATATTTTGTTTTCTATACTAGGGATGATATTTCTAATAATCATTCATGAGATAGTTCATTTTTTGGCGTTTTTGATATGCGGAATTAAAAAAAAATCAATTCAATTTGGTTTTAATATCAAAAAATCCTTACTTTATTGTCATGCTACTGAAGATATGTTGCTTAATAAATATCGATTTTCTTTGATTCTACCATTCATAATTACGGGTATTATTCCGTTTATATTATCAATCTATTTATTGAATTTTGTATATATATTCGTTGTTTGTCTTGCTATATCTACTTGTGCAGCAGATATTTTACTTTTTTTAAAATCATTTAAAGTTAGTGGAAGAGAAGTAGTTAAGGATCATCCGTTTGCACCAGGGTTTTACTTGATAAATCAGTTTGTTGATGATGTTACTGCGATTAAAATAGATAATGATATTAGGGTAGATTATTTAAATTCAAAATCCTCAAGAAAGTAGTTTTCTATTATAGACACAAAGATATATATAAATTCATTTAAAGACAATTACTTTTCTTGTGTTTTCAAAGGTTGCACTAAATGCCAATTTAGTTGTATTATTAACCTTAATATATATATTAATAGGAGTTAAAAATGATAAAAGTATCCACAAATAGCTTTATCTATAATAATGGTAAGTTTTTACCCTCTATTGAAAAAAATGGATTTGAAAAGACTATTTCTTATAAAATATTATCTTCGCATAATGATTCGAAAATAATTAGTAGAGAACAAAAGCTAAGAATTAAATTTGATACTATTGCTTCACATGATATTACATACGTGGGAATCATACAGACTGCTAAAGCTATAGGATTGCAAAAATTTCCAATTCCCTATGTGTTAACAAATTGTCACAACAGCCTATGCGCTGTAGGTGGAACAATTAATGAAGATGATCACAGTTTTGGGTTAAGCGCAGCAAAAAAATATGGTGGTATTTACGTACCAGCCAACCAAGCGGTTATACATACATATATTAGGGAAGAATTTGCTTCGCCTAGTAAAATGATACTTGGTAGCGATAGTCACACTCGCTATGGTGCTTTAGGCACTATGGGTATCGGAGAAGGTGGCCCTGAAATTGTAAAACAGATTATCAGCTCGACCTATGATGTTTTATACCCAGAAGTAATTGCAATTCATTTGACAGGTAAACCTAGAATTGGTGTTGGGCCTCAGGATGTGGCAATTTTATTAATAGGTGCAGTATTTAAATCGGGATTTGTTAAGAACAAAGTTTTGGAGTTTGTGGGAGAAGGAATTAAAAATCTTTCATTGGATTTTAGAAATGGAATTGATGTTATGACAACCGAGACAGCATGTTTAAGCTCTATTTGGGAAACAGATGAAAAAACAAGAAAATATCTCGAAACTCATGGCAGAGCCTCATCTTACATTAAACTATCGCCAGATAATGGAGCATATTATGATGGATTAATTGAAATTGATCTTGATAAGGTTGAGCCGATGATTGCTATGCCATTCCATCCAAGTAACGCTATAAAACTTTCAGATTTATTAAAAAGCCCAAAAGATATTTTAGGATTTTTTCAAGAAGAAGGAAGAAAGTTGTTGCAGAATAAATCCTATAATTTATTGGGAAAAATTGATAATAGAGGGAAAATTAAGGTGGATCAAGCAATAATTGCTGGTTGCGCAGGCGGAACCTTCGAGAATATTTTTGAGGCATCCAATATTCTTGAGGGTAAAAAGATTGGTCCCGAAATATCTTTTAGTGTTTATGCAGGTTCTATCCCCACATATTTGGAATTGTTGAGAAGGGGCTCTCTAGAGAAAATTATTTCTTCAGGAGGAATTATTAAGAATTGTTTTTGTGGCCCTTGTTTTGGAGCTGGAGATGTACCTGCTAATAATTCTTTTTCGATAAGGCATACTACAAGAAATTTTGAGAATCGAGAAGGTTCAAAACCTAGTGAAGGACAGATTGCTTCTGTTGCTTTAATGGATGCAAGAAGTATTGCTGCAACTGCTGCAAATAATGGGATATTGTCCTCTGCTCTTGATTATCAATACGATAATATTGTGCCCGATATTAATTACGACAAACAATCATATAGCTCTAGTGTATATAATGGTTTTGGAAAGCCCATTAGTGAGCAAGAAATATTATATGGGCCAAATATCACTGAGTGGCCTACTATTCCAAAACTCGCTGACGTTATGGTTATTCAGCTAGCGTCAGTAATTAATGATGCTGTTACTACTACTGATGAATTAATACCATCTGGAGAAGCCTCTTCATATAGAAGTAATCCCCTAAGATTAGCAGAATACACATTATCTCGAAAAGATCCTGATTATGTTAAAAGGGCAAAAGAAACAATCAATAATACGGTTGAAATTAAAAATAGAGTTATAAAACTATTGCAATTAGATGATACTGTCTCTATTAATGTTGGAAGTGCTATCTATGCAAAAAAGCCAGGTGATGGAAGTGCAAGAGAACAAGCGGCATCCTCTCAGCGCGTTTTGGGTGGAGTAGCTAATATTGCCAAAGAGTATGCCACAAAGAGATATCGCTCCAATATGATTAATTGGGGTATGCTTCCTTTTCTTTACAAAGGCGAATCGAGTGATTTTTCGATTGGTGATATAATTGTTATTGTTAATCCAGCAAATTTTATAGAAAAAGGAAAGGGTCTTGCTTCATTAATTTCTGCTGATACAATAAAATCAATAGAGTTAGAACTTGGAGAAATGACATCGGATGAAAAGGCTACCCTTAAAGAAGGCTGTTTGATTAATTTCCAAAGAAAATTACTCTTGTTAAATGAAAAATAGTTATTTTGATTACAAAATATAGTGATACCTAAAAAGCATAATAAGTAACATAGAAAGTTTAGTAGCTGGGCATTTAGGAGAGAAAATGATATATAATCCAAAATTTGAAACAATGACACCTAAAAAGATGCAGAATTTGCAATTTAAAAGGCTTAAAAAAATAGTTGAATATGCATATACGAAAATACCATTTTACAAAAAGAAGTATGATGATGCGGGTTTTAATCCTAAACAATTAAAATCGCTTTCAGATATAACGAAAATACCTTTTGTTATAAAAGATGATTTGCGTGACAACTACCCATATGGCCTACTTGCAGTGAAAAAGGAAGACTTAGTTAGAATACATGCTTCTAGTGGAACTAGTGGAAAGCCAACTGTTGTATGTTATACCGAAAAGGATATGGAAATCTGGACGGAATGCTGTGCTAGGGTAAGTGCTTCAGGCGGTGTGACTTCTAAAGATATCGTTCAAGTTTCTTTCGGGTATGGCCTTTTTACTGGTGCTCTAGGGATGCATCAGGGGTGCCGAAAGTTAGGAGCAGCTATTATTCCCGCTAGTTCAGGAAATACTGAAAGACAAGTAATGCTTTTAAAGGATTTAGAAGCGACAGTATTAGTTGCAACGCCATCGTACGCATTGTATATATCTGAAATGGTAGAAAAGATGGGATATTCTCTAAGCGATTTTAAATTAAAATGGGGCCTATTTGGAAGTGAGGCTTCAAGTGATGCAATGCATTGTGAAATTAGGAAAAAATTAGGCATTGAAACAACCGATAACTATGGCCTTTCTGAAATTATTGGCCCTGGAGTATCAGGGGAGTGCCTAGAACATTGCGGTATGCATATCAACGAAGACCATTTTTATCCAGAAATATTAGATAGAGAAACTCTACAACCTTTAGGTGACAATCAACTTGGCGAGCTAGTTCTTACAACACTTACAAAAGAAGGTATGCCAATGATCAGATATAGGACAAAGGACTTAACATCTTTAGATCATTCACCTTGCAAGTGTGGAAGAACAACAGTTAGAATGTCAAGAGTTACCGGGAGAACCGATGACATGTTGATTATAAGAGGTGTAAATGTTTTTCCATCACAAGTAGAAACAGTTTTACTCAATTTGCCTGAAATTGGAGGGCAATATGAAATGATTGTTTCAAGAGAAAATTATTTAGATAAATTGGAGATAAAGGTTGAGGTTGCAGATGCTTCTTTACTATTTGATTATCAAAGTCTTGAAAAACTTAGGGAAAAAGTAAAACATGATATAAAAGTAATTTTACAAATAGATGCGGAAGTTAAGCTAGTTGAGCCCCTCTCACTTAAAAGATTTGAGGGTAAAGCAAAAAGGGTTACTGACTTAAGAAAATTATAAGTGAAATTTAACTAATGAAATGTTAATAAAAAAATTGAGAGGTATAAAACATGGGAAGTTTGATGTTAGCAAATGAAGCCGTAGCGTTAGGAGCTTATGAAGCGGGTGTTAAGGTTATTTCTTCATATCCTGGGACGCCCTCAACAGAAATTACTGAAAGTGCATCAAAATATAAAGAAATTTATACAGAATGGGCTCCAAATGAAAAAGTTGCTCTTGAAGTTGCTATCGGTGCTTCTTATTCGGGCGTAAGGGCAATGTGTTGCATGAAGCACGTAGGTCTAAATGTCGCTGCTGATCCATTATTCACGGTCGCCTATACAGGTATCAATGCGGGGTTAGTTATAGTTGTAGCAGATGACCCTGGAATGCATAGCTCACAAAATGAGCAAGATAGTAGGTATTATGCGCAAAGTTCCCATGTCCCAATGTTAGAACCTTCAGATAGTCAGGAAGCAAAAGATTATGTAAAAATTGCTTTTGAAATTAGCGAAAAATATGATACTCCGGTCATTTTACGACTTACTACACGAGTAGCGCATAGCAGAAGTGAAGTAATAGAAAGTCAAATTAATTTAGTAGAAAACAAGACCTATAAGAAAGATGTAAATAAATATGTTATGATGCCCGCTATGGCAAGATCTAGACACCTTTTTGTTGAAGAACGTGAAAATAGACTGCAAAAAGATGTGAGTGACCTTAATATTAATAAAGAATTTTTTAGGGAGAAAAAAATAGGAATTATATGTTCAGGTGCAGTTTATCAATATGTAAAAGAAGCTACAAAAGCTTCAGTTTTTAAGCTGGGCTTAGTTTATCCTATTGACATAGTTGCGATAAAAAAATTTAGCGAAAAAGTAGATGAATTATTGATTGTGGAAGAGCTAGAACCCTTTATTGAAAAGGAACTTTTATCCAATGGCATAAAGTGTCATGGAAAAGAGATTTTTGGGCGGCAGGGTGAATTTTGTGTGGGTTATATAAAAGAGATTTTATATGGTAAAAAACAGGTGAGCCCAGATATTTCAGTTCCTTCTAGACCTCCAGTTATGTGTGCGGGATGCCCTCATCGTAGTGTGTTTTATTCCTTAAAAAAATTAGGGCTAATTGTAAGTGGTGATATAGGTTGTTATGCTTTAGGAGCTATGGAACCTCTATCTTCAGTTGATTTATGCGTCTGTATGGGCGCAAGCGTAGGCATGGCACATGGTTTTGATAAAGGCGGCGCTGTTAATCCTCAAAAGACAGTAGCAGTTATTGGTGATAGTACTTTCATTCATAGTGGTATTACATCGTTAATTAATTCAGTTTATAATAACGGTAGGTCAACGATAATTATTTTGGATAATTCTATTACAGCTATGACAGGACACCAAGATAATCCAACTACAGGGAAAAATATTTATGGAGAAACAACAGTAAAGATTGATCTTTATGAACTTGCAAAAGCATGTGGCGTAAAAAGTGTTAGAATAGTTGATGCTTATAATATTTCGGAAGTAACAAAAGTCGTGAAAGAAGAAATAGAAAAAGATTGCGTTTCAGTAATAATTGCGAAAAGACCTTGTGCATTATTAAATAAAAAAGAATCATTACCTTATCAAATTGATGCAACTAAATGCAAATATTGTAAACAATGTTTGTTAATAGGATGCCCTGCAATCGAGAATTTATGCAATTCAGTTAGAATCAACGAAGAATTATGTGTTGGTTGTGGAGTATGTAAACAGATGTGTAAGTTTGGTGCTATTTCAGGGAGATTATTAAATGAATAACGATTTTAGTTCAAATATACTAATAGTAGGTGTCGGAGGACAAGGCACACTTTTAGCAAGCAGAATACTTGGGGAGATAGCTTCTATCTTGGGGTATCAATGCAAACTTAGTGAAGTGCATGGAATGAGTCAAAGAGGTGGAAGTGTTGTAACTCACGCGAGAATTGGGAAAGAAGTGCTTTCACCTATTATTTGTGCTGGAGAGGCCGATGTAATAATGGCCTTTGAAGAAATAGAAGCTGCTAGATGGTGTCATTACTTAAAAAGCAATGGAATAATAATAGCAAATAGCCAAAAAATATTGCCTATGCCTGTAATAATGGGAAAAGAAAATTATCCACAAAACACAATTAGCATGATTGAAAAGTCAGGCAAAAGAGTATTAAATATTAACGCAATTGAAATCGCAATTGAAGCAGGTTCTTCCAAAGCAGTAAATGTTGTTTTAATAGGAGTTTTCTGTGCGATAAATAATATCCCTATCGAAACAGCTAAATTAGCACTATCAAATTGTGTAAAGGAAAGATTTTTGGATATAAATTTGCTAGCATTAAATAAAGGATATCTATATTCGAATAAAAATGGGGTGGAGTAATGACGAATTATTTTAACAAAAAGATGGAGTGCATGTCAGCACCCGAAAAAATTAAGCTTCAATCAAAAAGGCTTAATGATGTCGTTAAAAGGGTTTATGACAATGTTTCTTGGTATCGCGACAAAATGGATAAAATTGGTGTAAAGCCTAGTGACATTAAAACGATTTATGACATTGTAAAATTACCTTTTACTGAAAAGCATGACTTAAGAGATAATTACCCTTTTGGGAGCTTTGCAGTTGATAAAAAAGAGATTGTCCGGTTACATGCCTCTTCAGGTACTACAGGAAAGCTTACCGTTGTTGGTTATACAAAAAGAGATTTAGAAGACTGGGCAGAATGCTGTGCTCGAGGAATGTACGGTGTAGGCGTTAATGAATATTCGACTATTCATGTAGCATATGGATATGGACTTTTTACAGGGGGACTAGGAATGCATTATGGCGGTGAACTTATGGGTGCTACTGTTGTGCCTGTCTCCTCAGGGAATACGCCAAGACAGATAATGTTAATTAATGATTTTCAAGCGGATACTTTATGTTGCACCCCTTCTTATGCCATACATATGGCAGAGGAGAGTGTTAAATTAGGATTAAATCCCAAAACTTTCCCATTAAAATATGGTTTCTTCGGTGCGGAACCATGGTCTGAAGATATGAGAAAAAGAATAGAGAAAGAGTATTCCTTAAAAGCATATGATATATATGGCCTCTCCGAAATTTCCGGGCCTGGGGTAGCAACCGAATGTGAATGTCAATGTGGACCACATGTTCAAGATGATTTCTTTTTCCCGGAAATAATAGATACAGATACAGGTAAGCAACTTGGATATGATGTTTTAGGAGAATTGGTATTTACAACACTTAATAAACAGGGCTTGCCACTAATAAGATACAGGACAAGAGACATAGCTTCAATCATAAATACTCCATGTAAATGTGGAAGGACCTCAGTAAGACTATCAAAGATTACAGGAAGATATGATGATATGATGATAGTAAGAGGAGTTAATGTATTCCCATCTCAGATTGAGAACGCCCTAATAGGTTGTGACGATCGTATAAGTCCCAAATTCATGGTAACATTAGATAGGGTTAATAACCTAGATACAATGAATATTGAAATTGAACTTTCTCAAGGAGTTGCTTTTGATGAGGTAAAAACTATTCAAGAATTGACAGGTAAGGTTTCAAATTTAATTTCTTCAGCTATAGGAGTTTCAGCTAATATTAAGTTAATTTCAAGTGGGACATTTAAATATATAGAGGGAGAAAAATTAAAAAGAGTAATCGATAAAAGGAAAATTTAAATCATAAAGATGTAGTCTAATTAACTAAAAATATTTAAAAAGTGTAAAATCTGTCGCCCAAATAATAATTAATAAGAATTTATACTAATTATGGAGGTAATTGTATGCTAACAAATCAAATTGCAGTCTTTTTGGAGAATAGAAGTGGTAGAATATGTGAATTTGCTAGAGTATTAAAAGATGCTAATATTAATATTCAAACAATGAATATAGCCGATACTACTGAGTATGGCATACTTCGTGCCATTACTGATGACAACAAGAAGGCTATTAAGGTCCTAAAAGATAATGGGTTTAATACTGCCTCAACCGATTTAATTGGATTTCAAGTTGCTGACAAACCTGGTGAAATGTATAAGGTTTTACGGCTATTAGATGAAAGACATATTAATATTTCCTACCTATATTCTTATGCTCAATTAGGCTCGAAGACAGGGGCTATTCTTCTTAAGGTTGACGACCCAGATGCTGCGGTCAAACTACTTAATGAAAATGGAGTGCAATCCATATAAAATGGATAAACAAAAAATTAGACAGATTTCATATTCCATTGATATTAAAGAGGCTGCATTTAAAAGTGAGATAATTGCTAAAAAAGTGATTTCCTTGAATAAATTTAAAGAGTCTAAATCAATTTTCATCTATTTAGCAAAAGATAATGAAGTTAACACTGATTATATTATTCAACAATCCTTGCAAGAAAATAAGTCAGTATTTGTTCCTCTAATTATTGGCAACGAAATGGATATAGCCAAGATAAATACGAGCACAAAATTTAGAATTGGAAAATTTGGTATAAGAGAACCATTAGGCGCCGAGATTATTAAAGATGGGCAACTTATAGATTTATCTATCATTCCTATGGTTGCTTTTGATTCAAACTTAAACAGATTGGGCCATGGGAAAGGTTTCTATGATAAATGGTTAAATAAAAATGTAACATTCAAAATAGGCATTTGTTTTGAAGAGAGAAAGTTTGATAAAGTGCCAATAGATAATAATGATGTACAAATGGATGTAATAATATCGGAAAAAGAGATTTATTTAAAAAAATAAATTTAATAACTACATCGGAACCATGTTTATTAAGTCAAAAGTATTTAGAGAAATAATCAAGTGAGTGAAATTCAAGAAAAATTATTTAATGGAGATGTTTAAGTAATGAGAATAATTGCAGGGAAATTTAAAGGAAGGGTCCTTCATACGGAAAAAGGAGATTCAATTAGACCTACTTCTGATAGAGTTAAGGAAAATATTTTTAACCTAATACAAAATAGTATATCGGAAAGCTTAGTTTTAGATTTGTTTTGTGGAAGTGGAGCTTTAGGGATTGAGGCATTGTCAAGAGGAGCTAAGAAATGTGTTTTTTGTGATAAAAGTCAGCTTGCAATCGAAGTGTTGAAAAATAACTTATTGAAAATTTCTGCGGATTATGAAATCTTTAATAGGGAGTATTCATTTGTTCTATCGCAACTAGGAAGAGAAAACAGAAAATTTGAATTGATCTTTTTAGACCCACCATATGGTTTAATTGACGAGAGTGTAATACTCGAGCAGATATTGGATAAGCAATTATTGGCTGAAAATGGCATAGTAGTTCTTGAAAGAAGAAATGAACCTCGGAAAGTACATGCGCCTTTTGGAATGTGCTTAACCGACTCGAGAGAATATGGTAATACAATAATTGATATATTTGAGTTAGGCCATGCAGTTGCAATTACGGGAACGTTCGATCCCTATACTATCGGGCATGAATTTTTAGTTGAAACAGCAATTAATCAATTTAAAGTTGTACATATTGTAATACTTGAAAACCCGGATAAAACGCCAATTTTACCACTTAAAAAAAGGATTAAGAATATTCAAATAGCTGTAAGAAAATTCGATACTAATATTATCGTTTCTCAGTATAATGGACTTGCTATTGACTACTGTAAAAACAATGATATAAGATATATCATAAGAGGAATTAGAAATCCCGAAGATTTTTCTTATGAAACCAAAATGGCTGAATGGAATGAAAAAAACGGGGGAGTCAAAACTTTACTAATACAGGCAAAAAATCCTGAGATTAGTTCAACTTTAGTTAATAACTTAATTAGCGAAGGTAAAGATGCTTCTGCATTTTTACCTAAGGAGTAAAATGGAAGACATAGAAGATATATTGCTTTTAATTGAGCAGGAATTATCAAAAGGTAAAAAGCCAATTATGGGTTCTGGTACAATAGTCAATGCAACGATTATTTATGAGCTTGTTGAGAGAATAAGAAATGGGTTGCCTGATATGGTTAGAGAGGCAAAACACATCGTTTTAAATAGTGCAAAGATGCAAAGAGATGAAACTGAAAAGGCTCAACAGATAATCGCAAAGGCACAGACCAAGGCTGAGCAAATGTTATCGGAGCATGAGATTATTAAGATTGCTGAGAAAGAAGCTGAGGCAATAAAAAGAGAAGCATTAGAATTTAAATCTAGATTAACTCAGGAAATCGGGAAAGATATTTCAACTATGTTAAGCGCATTGGAGAAAACTCTACAAGAAAATTTAAAAATTGTTAAAAATGCTCAAGAAAACTGTAACGAAAAATTCTCTGAGTAATTAGCTAAACTTTTCAATCATGTATTAAAAAACAGATATTGCGCTACAATTCTAAAAAACATTACTTTAAATGCTTATTGCTCTCAATGAGCATTTTTTTATAAGTTACTTAATTTGTTGCGTTTGGGCATGAAATAATAGGGAAAATAAGATTATTATTCTACAATGAGGATCTTTTTATAAGTTGCTTACTTTGTTTGCGTTTGGACATAAAATAATGGGAAAGATAAGATGATTATTCTACAATGAGCATCTTTTTATTTAAATAGTTCACCTTATTTGCAATAGATAAGGTGCCTTGTGCAGTAAAATCCAATCTAATCATTGGTCTTAAGCTTTTATCAACGTTACTAACATCACTATATCTAGTTAAAATGTTTTTACAAGTTTTATTTAGTTCTGGCAAAATATCCTCACGCCTATTAGATTTAATAGCAAGTATTTGGCAATAGGGCGGGCAAAGTAAGGCTGCAGAATAATCTTCTTGTGTTATATCAAAAAGAGCGTATAAGCAGATTCTTTTTAATCTAGCCATTGTATAATTCTTTGTTTTTGCTTGTGAAAGAGCTTGCTCAATATTTATAGCATTTGTAGCTGCTATTTTTAGCCTATTGTGTATCCCACCTGTAACATCATAATATTTTTCTAAATCGAATCCTGATATGGTTTTTAGCTTAAAAAGCATCATACTACCTAGTGCATTGTCCCTAGGTTTATATTCTTTTAGCATTTCGAAAGTTGAAGAGGGGACCTGATTTTTTATGTCTTCTAATCGGCCTTCTTCTAGCGCTTTTCTTATTGCAGTCGCTGAAGAAAAAGTCTCTTCAATATCATCGCTATTGTAGTCGGATCCTTGTCTTTTAATAGTGTGAAATTTAACTTTTAGATTTAGCTTTTTAGCTGCTGAAATATAAGAAATCCCTAAGACATTATTAGGGCTATCTAATATTGTAGAAAGATAAGAGTATTCAGGATTACTTTCAGCATATTTTTGGAGAGCAAGAGAGCGGGCTTTCGGGAATGATATACCCTCTTTTAGCATTGATTGGAATATATCTTTATACTCCTTTGGTTCATCGCTAAGCAGTTTCGCAGCTTTTGTTAACATAGCGATATCACCAGTTTCACTTCCAAAGCTAATATATTGGACATCAGGAAAGGAAGAAATAGTTTTAATTGCGCCAAAGGCGAAATTATCAGCAGGTGAAATTGCATAAATTGTTGGAAGCTCAATAACTATATCTGCGCCATGAAGAATAGCCTGTTCAGCTCGAAGATATTTATCGGCAATAGCCGCATCACCTCTTTGGGTGAAGCTCCCACTCATAACGCAAAGTATAGTGTCAGCTTTGGTTTCCTCTCTTGCAAGTTCCAAGTGTTTTACGTGTCCATTTGTAAGAGGGTTATATTCACAAATAATCGCAGTTGTTTTCATTTATCTCCTATAATCAACGATAAATGCGATTTTTTTTTGCTTGCATTTTATGTATAATAGTTATAACATACTATAGGATATTTAGAAATGCTCAAGTTATTACAAGTTTATACAAACGTTGATTATTTATTATACTACAAAAATAGACCAAATTAAAGGGCATAAGGAGTGTAAGATGTCAAAATTAATGGATAATATTATTGCTAGAGCAACTCTTCTGCAAAAGCACATAGTGCTTGGTGAAGGTGAAGAACCTAGAACCATCCATGCAGCAGAACTTATAAATAAAATTGGGATGGCAAAGATTACACTTTTAGGCGATAGAAGTAAGATACTTTCCCTAGCTGAGCCTAATGGTCTTAATGGAGTCACAATTATTAATCCAAAGGAAAGTACTAATTTTGAAAGATACGCAAGTCTTCTTTTTGAACTAAGGAAAGATAAGGGGATGACTCTAGAAAAAGCTCGTGAATTGACTTGTGACAATCTTTATTTCGGTTGTTTAATGATTAAATCTGGTGATGCAGATGGAATGGTTGCTGGTGCAATTCATGCTACTAGTGATGTTTTACGACCCGCGCTACAAATTATCAAAGCTAAAAAAGGATTAAAAACCGTTTCTAGCTTCTTTCTTATCTCTCTTCCCGAAGGCTCCTCGTTTGGACAAGATGGCGTGATGATTTTCTCCGATTGTGGAGTTTTGCCTGATCCTAATGCTGATCAACTTGTTGACATAGCCATCAGCGCTGCAGAGAGTGCGAGAAAAATCGCAAATATTGGAGAGCCAAGAGTAGCTATGCTTTCGTTCTCAACAAAAGGAAGCGCCTCTCATCCGTTAGTAGATAAAGTAATTGAGGCAACAAACAAACTCAAGTCCCTTAATTTGGATTTTGCTGTTGATGGAGAATTGCAACTTGACGCAGCGCTAGTTCCTAGCGTTGCCAAACTTAAAGCACCTGGGAGTACAGTGGCAGGGTATGCTAATGTTCTTATATTCCCCGATTTACAATCAGGAAACATTGGCTACAAAATGGCACAAAGACTAGGCAATGCTGAAGCTATAGGGCCAATTTGCCAAGGTTTAGCTGCACCTGTAAATGATTTGTCAAGAGGATGTAATGTGAGCGATATAGTTGGTGCTGTTGCTATTACTACATTACAATTAGGAGAATAATTAAGAGGTAAATATGAAAATATTGGTCGTTAATGCAGGTAGCTCTTCACTTAAATATCAGGTTATTGATAGTAGTTCCGAGGAAAGACTTGGCAAAGGTTTGGTCGATAGGATAGGTTTTTCTGGTTCTGGCATTAAGCAGGAATGTGCTGATGGAAGAAAATTTATTTTAAAACAAGATTTAAAAAATCATACAGAAGCTTTTTCTTTGTTGATGAATGCTCTGCTTGATAAGGAAAATGGCATTATTTCATCTATGGATGAGATCAAGGCAATTGGGCATAGGGTGTTACATAGTGCTGAGGATTTTAGCGAAAGCGTATTAGTGACCCCTGAAGTTTTAAGGATCTGTAAGAAAAACGCACCTCTAGGAGAACTACATATGCCTGCCAATATTAGTTGTATCGAGAGTTGTATTGAATTAACTCCTAAAACTCCTAATGTTGCAGTGTTTGATACTTCATTCCATTTAACAATGCCAGAAAAAGCATATATGTATGCAATCAAATACGAAGACTACGAAAAGTTTCAACTAAGAAAATATGGTTTTCATGGCACGAGCCACAGATTTGTTTCCTCTGAAGCGATTAAGTATCTTGGGAATAAAAAAGACTTAAAAATTATTACATGTCATTTAGGCAATGGTAGCTCTCTTGCTGCTATTAAGGATGGCAAATCTGTAGATACAACAATGGGGCTCACTCCTCTTGAGGGTCTTGTAATGGGTACTAGAAGCGGGGATATTGATCCTGCCGCTGTTGCGTATCTAGCAGATAAAAAAGGAATGAGCGCAAAACAAGTTGTAGATTATTTAAATAAGGAGTGCGGTTTTATTGGTCTTTGTGGCTATAGTGATTGTAGGGACATAGTAGAGCTCTATAAGCAAGGAGATAAGAAAGCCCAAATAGCGCTTGATTTGTTTGCCTATAGGATTCAAAAGTATATTGGCTCATATTACGTAGCTCTTCAAGGACTTGATTGTATAGTCTTTACAGGTGGGATAGGCGAAAATTCAAGATTTGCTAGGAAACTTATTATGGAAGGACTCGAGATACTAGGCATTGATTTTGATTTTGAAAAAAACAACTCCGCCGAAAAAGGAAAATTTGCAGAGTTACATAAGCCTGATAGCAAAGTTAAAGTACTTTTAATTCCTACCAATGAAGAGCTTGTAATAGCAAGAGATGCCCAGAGAATAGTAAGTGAACATGGTTTAATATAAGGATATTATTTTAGATATTCTTAATTGTTTGACACAGCAAAGTATGTTCGTTATAATAGTATAGTTCTAAAATTATGGAGGTGCAACATGGCCGTTCCAAAACGCAAAATATCTAAACAAAGAGCTAATTCAAGGTCAGCAAACTGGAAATTGATTTTACCAAATTTAATTGAGTGTTCCAATTGCCACGAGAAAATACAAGGGCATCAAGTATGTCCACACTGTGGTTATTATAAAGGTAAGCCAATAGTTGTGAAAAAAGAAAAGGCTGAATAGTAAAAGGATAAGGAAGGAATTACCTTCCTTTATTTTTATGAGGGTATAATGAAAATAATAATAGATGCTTTCGGCGGAGATAATTCTCCATCTGCAGTAGTTGAGGGCGTTTTTAAAGCGCTTGATACCAAAAAAGAATTTACTGTTATTTTGGTTGGCAATGAAAATATTTTAAGTGCACTACTAGAAAAAAGAATTGACCTTAAGAACCGTATAGAAATACTCGATGCTAAAGAGGTTATTTCTAATAATGACTCCCCTGTAGATGCGATAAGAACAAAAAAAGCCAGCTCTATAGTTGTTGGACTAAAAAAACTTAATTTAGATACAGAATCGGACGTATTTATATCAGCTGGTAGCACTGGCGCTGTTCTTGCTGGTGCAGTTTTATTGTTAAAACGCATAGAGAATGTTTTAAGGCCAGCACTTGTCCCAGTACTTCCTACCGCTAAAAACGGTTCAGTTGTATTAATAGATTGTGGCGCAAACTCAGAATGTAAGCCTGAAATGCTTTTGCAGTTTGCTAAAATGGGATCTGCTTATGCTAGTTCAATTTTATCGATAGAAAATCCTAAAATCGCGCTTCTCAGTAATGGGGTAGAAGAAAAAAAAGGTACTGATTTAATAAAAGAAGCTCACGCTCTTTTGAAACAAGATAAAACAATTAATTTTCTTGGAAATGCCGAAGGAAGAGATATATTAAGTGGCGAATTTGATGTAATAGTTGCTGATGGTTTTACTGGGAATATCGCGCTAAAATCATGTGAAGGCACAGCTTTAATGATGTTTTCTCTTATTAAGTCTGGCATAGAAAGTGGTGGACTAAGAGCTAAACTTGGTTATTTGTTTTTAAAGCCTGTTCTTAAAAAGCTGAAAAATTCTGCAGACTATAATAATAGAGGTGGGGCAATTTTACTTGGGCTTACTAAACTTGTTATTAAAGCACATGGAAGCTGTAAAGCAGATGCATTTTGTGCTACTATTCTTCAAGCTGTATCTGCAATTGAACAAAAGGTTTTAGAAAAAGTGGAGTTAGCTTTAATCTCATCAAATAGTGATTAAGGAAGTTTATGGACAGCGATAATGTAAAGATAATAGAAAAAATTTTAGGATATACATTTATAGATAAATCCTTATTAAAAGTTGCTTTTACTCACTCATCCTACTCAAATCTTCATCCTGGGAATGAGTCTTATGAACGATTAGAGTTTATAGGTGATAGTGTAGTTGGGTTGATAGTAGCAAATTCTTTATATAATAGGTACCCAAATTTTGATCAGGGATACTTATCAAAAATTCGTTCTAAAATTATTACCAATAAGAGTTTTTCAGAAGAAATAGAAAAATTAAATTTAGAGCAATTTCTTTTAACTGCAGATAGCATTAAAGAAAATATAAGCGCTAAACTTAAGGGGGATTTATTTGAAGCACTTGTAGGGGCAATATTTATCGATTCTGGTGATTTAGCAGAATGCACAAAGTTTGTTATTCGTAATCTATCGGTTAAACTAAATGCAATATATAACATTGAAAATATTACGGATTATAAGTCCGCTCTCTTTGAGTATGCCGCAAAAAACAATATTAAATTGGAATTTATTTCTGAGCAACTAGATACATCAGTTTTTGTTGCCAGAGCATTCATAAATGGGGAGTACTGTGCACAGGGAGAAGGTAATTCAAAAAAAGCTGCAGAACAAAATGCTGCCCAAAATGTAAATAATTTACATAAATTCGATAAAGAAAATTAAAAGTTTTCCCATATAATTTTTTCTAATATAATATACTTTATCTAAACTTTAGTTTTCTTGCCTTTATATATGCCTAAATATATAATATATTGAGACATTAAATAATAATTCGCGTGGAGTTAACTTTTTGAATCTAAATAGAATAGAAATACAAGGATTTAAATCATTCCCAGATAAAACTGAGATTATTTTTGATACCAATATTACTGGTATCGTAGGACCAAATGGTTGTGGAAAGTCAAATGTAGTTGAGGCTGTAAGATGGGTACTAGGTGAGCAAAAAAACAGTTCACTTAGGATTTCAAAAAATGTTGATTTAATCTTTGACGGTACTAAAAATAGACGCTCCCAATCTTATTGTGAAGTATCTATATACTTAGATAATTCCCTACATTTATACCCAATCGAATTTGAAGAATTAGTTATTACAAGAAAACTTGATAGAAGTGGTGAGAGCACTTCGCTTATTAATGGGCAAAAATGTAATTTAAAAGATGTGGTAAATTTGTTTAGAGACACAGGTGTAGGCAAAGAAGGTTATAGCATTATAGGTCAAGGAAAGATTGATAACATTATGGCCTCTCAACCTGAAGCACGTAGAGAGATTTTTGAAGAAGCAGCAGGAATAACAAAACATAAATTTCGCAAAACCGCTAGTGAAAATAAACTAGTTAATACTCGCGACAATATGTCAAGATTAAATGACATAATGAAGGAGCTAGAAAGTAACTTAGGACCATTAAAAGAAGAAGCTACACAGGCAGCCGAACTTAAAAAATTGAAAAGTGAACTTAAAAAAGAAGATGTTGAACTTTTCCTTTTTCAATCAGAGAACATAGAATTAACTAAATCTCAAACTGAAAATAAACTAAAAGAAATAACTGGGATATATTCTGCCAAGCAATTAGAGCTATCCATATTGAATGAAGATTATAATTCTACGCTAAATATCATTGGAGAAATAGATTCGAGTGCAAATAGTTTGCACGAAAAAATTTTACAGCTCACAATTAATGCCCAAAAAGCCATTGGCAAGGCTGAAAATTTAACATTATCCCTTGAATACAAACAAGAGGATATATCGAAAAAAACTTCTGAGTATCAGAATAATTTAAGTATAATGCAGAATCGCTCAGCAGATGTTATAGCGAGAATCAACGATAAAAATAGTGCAGAAGAAAAGTTGATTATCACAAAAGCTGAATATGAAGAAGTTAACAAGTTATTTATTTCGACAAAAGAATCAGTTGAATTTCAGGAAAAACAACTTGATATTAGTAAGCAATTGCTGCTAGATACTGTTTATAAAAGGGCAGAAATTGACAAAAATAGAGCAACTTATGAGGTCGAAAGAAATATATTAAGCGAAAAACTAATTGAGAATTCAGAAAATTTAAGAGAAAAAAGAAAATCTCTTTCTGAAGCTCAATCTCTTTTGAAAAATTATGGCTCTTCAGAAACTTCGTTGAAATCCGAAAAAGAACATAAAATGAAAGAAAAGCTGGATTCTGAGAGTAACTATATTTCCATTAAGAATGAATTGATTGAAGCAGAAAAAAATAACGTTGAGTTTTTGTCAAAAAAATCAAATCTTGAGTTTAAGCTTGCTACAATTAAAGAAAACATTGATTCATATGGTAGTTATGATAGTGCGGTCCAGGAATTGATGGAAATTGCTAAAAATGAAGAAAGTGTTAAAAAGAAAATTATCGGCACTTTCGCAGAAATACTTTCTGTACCTAAGGAATATGTTGTTGCAATTGAGATAGCTCTTGGCAATGCTTTACAAAATATCGTTACACCAAATGAATCAGATGCTTCTGCGCTAATAGATATTTTAAAAACAAACAATTTAGGAAGGGCTACTTTTTTGCCAATAACATCGGTTAAACCTAACCCTTTAGCTAATGAATATCTTGCATGCTTGAAAGAGCCCGGAGTTATAGGCTGTGCTTACGATATTATTAAGTATGATAGACGATTCTCAGCAATTGTTTCAAGTTTTTTAGGGCGTACAATCGTTGTTGAAAATAAGGATTATGCTATTAATATTGCCAAGAAATACAATTATGGATTTAGAATAGTGACGCTAGAAGGCGAAGCTTTTTTGCCCAGTGGTGCTATTTCTGGTGGTTCATCAAAGTTTAAAAATTCGAGAATATTATCTCAAGAGGCTGAACTCCTTGATGTTGAAAAGAAACTTAATAAGATCATAAAAGATTTAGCTTTAATAGTTGATTTAATAACCGAGTTAAAAGATGAAAAAGGGAAAATTGAGCTAGCGTTTAATGTCCTAGACTCAAGGATTTTGTATATCGACAAAGAGCTAATAGATATTAATTCTAAAAAAGAATCAATTGAAGAAAAATGCAAATTACTAACTACTGAAATTGATAAAGCACTGTTAATAGATCAAGAGACTAATAATCGTATTATTATATTAGATTCGATGCTATCTTCAACTGGGAAGAATAGTGAAGATGCTAAAAGCGAAAAAATTTCGACTGATGATTATATAAATGATGCTAAAGAAAAATATTTTAAAGTAAAAGAAAGCTTAGATTCGCTTAGTTCGAGATTAACCGAACTATTGGTAATAATTAACACAACTGAATCTCAAATCAAAGGTTTTGAATCAGATATATTAGGATATAGGTCTCAAATAAAATACTATGAAAATAGACAGATAGAGTTAGATGTAGCAATAAAAATCTTAAATGCTGAAATTAATACAATTCAAAAAAATATAGATTCCTCTGAATTTTCCGAAGAAGATAAGCAAGTTTTATTAAAAGCTAAAGAAGAGCTTAATACCTTAGATACAAAAAAGGCAGAAAAAAAATCTCTCCTATCTTCTTTAGAGCAAGCTAGAATAGAGAAAAACAAACAAGTGATTGAAATAGGCGAAAAGAAAGTGAGAGAGGAAAGCAATCTTGAGAAAATCAATATGGAAATCAATAATAATGCTCAGCGAATGCTTGATACATATGGGTATGATTTCAACGCTGCGCAAAACTATTGGGATAGCGAAGGCTTAATCCTTACCCCCAAAGGACGATATGATATAGAAAAATCTTTAGATAAAATTTTAAGGTTAAGACGTAAGATTGATAAAATGGGGCCAGTTAACGAGCTCGCTGAAGAAAAGTATTTGCAAGAGAATTCTAGATATGAGGAAATGGTTTCTCAGTTTGAAGACCTAAAAAAGGCCGAAGAAGATTTGATGAAAATAATTACAGATCTTACTTTGGAAATGGAAACTAAATTTATAGAAAGTTTTAAACAAATTAACACCAACTTTAATACAACTTTTAATGAGCTTTTTTGTGGTGGTTATGGAAAATTAAGTCTAGATAAAGGTGTAAGCCCTTTGATTTCGGGTATCTATATAAGTGCTGAACCACCAGGGAAATCATTAAAATCTATCGAACTACTTTCGGGTGGCGAAAAGACTCTTACTGCAATAGCTATATTGTTTGCTATTAACAAGCTTAGCCCTATGCCATTTAGCATATTGGATGAGATAGACGCTTCCCTAGACGAAACAAATGCTAGATTATTTGCACAATATCTATCTAAGTTCTCCTCGGAAACACAATTTATAGTAATTACTCATAGAAAACCTACAATGTCTCTATGCGATGTTTTGTATGGCGTTACTATGCAGGAAAAGGGTATAAGCAAAGTAGTTAAGGTCCGGCTTGAAGAAGCAGAAAAACAAATAAAAGAATCTGAGGAAAATAAATAATGGGAATATTTTCAAGGCTTAAAGAAGGCCTTAAAAAAACAAGAGAAAATTTAGGGCGACGCTTTTTTGAATTATTTAAGGCCAAAAGCTTAGATGATGCATTTTATGAAGAACTTGAATATATTTTAATTTCTGCGGATATGGGTGGTATCGCATCTCAAGAAATTATAGAGTCTTTAAAAAAATATATTTATGAGAAGAAAATTACAAAAACTGAGAATGCGAAAGAAGCTTTAAAGAAAATTCTTATCGATTCTATCGATTATGAAATACCTAAATATGAATATCCATTAATTTTAATGGTATCTGGAGTAAATGGAGTTGGGAAAACAACTGCTATTGGGAAGATTGCAAAATTATTTGTCACGATGGGAAAGACAGTTGTTATCGCAGCGGCAGATACATTTAGAGCCGCAGCAAGCGAGCAGCTGGAAATTTGGGCAGAAAGGGCAGGCGTTAGGATAATATCTCATTCAGAGGGAAGTGACCCTGCTGCCGTAGTTTTCGATGCTTTGTCTTCTGCTAAGGCTAAAGGAACCAACGTAATTTTAATTGATACTGCTGGAAGATTACATAATAAAAAAAATCTTATGGAAGAATTAAAAAAGATTAATAGAGTAATTGAAAGAGAAATGCCTGAAGCTGATAAAAGAAATCTAATTGTGCTTGATGCAACAACGGGACAAAACGCATTATCTCAAGTGGAAATATTTAATCAAGCAATCGATATTGATGGTATTATTCTAACAAAGCTTGATGGAACGGCTAAAGGTGGAGTTGTGGTGGCAATCGCATCTGAACAAAACATTCCAGTATACTACGCAGGTGTAGGAGAATCTATCGACGATTTATTGCCGTTT
>CAYMPR010000002.1:23009-51671 GCA_964392385.1 uncultured Christensenellaceae bacterium
AGTGCTACTGATTTTATAAACGCTATTTTTGAATAGAACCATATCAGATTTATTGCCGTTTAGTGCTACTGATTTTATAAACGCTATTTTTGAATAGAACCATATCAGATTTATTGTTTAGTATTGAAACGTTTCTAATTAGTTTTATAAAGTAATATGTTAATCTGCTAATGAATATTAGTTGGTTATACTATAATTCAATTGACATATAGAAATACTCATTATAATATAGTGTAAAAGAGAAATACTTTACAGGTAAAAATTGGATAAAACAAAAAGATTAGATATATCCTTACTAAACGATTATTATGGACTGCTTCTAACTGAGTACCAGTCTAGATTAGTAGCTATGTATTATGATGATGATCTTTCTTTAGCAGAAATTGCGCTAGAGAATGATACGTCAAGACAGGCTGTTAGGGACGTTTTAGTAAGGGCCGAAGCGAAACTAAGATCGTTTGAGGAAAAGCTAGGATTGATTGAGAAAATAAAGGTTATTAAAAAAGAGCTAAAGAAAATAATGGTAGCTGAGGATACTGAAATAAAGATAGAATTACAATCATTAATTGATAAAGTGGACGAATTATAAAATGGCACTTTTTGAAAATTTATCGCAAAAAATAAATCATGTTTTTAGTAAGCTTAGAAATAAGTCTAGTTTGACTGAATTAGAACTTAAAGAAGCTATGCGAGAGGTGAGACTTGCACTTCTTGAGGCAGATGTAAATTATATTGTTGCAAAGGATTTTATAAAAAGAGTTACTGATAAAGCTGTGGGAACTGATATACTTAAGGGCCTCAACAGTTCTCAGCAAGTAATTAAGCTTGTAAATGAAGAGCTAATTGAATTAATGGGCAGTAAGGTTTCCAAACTAATAATTTCCGACAAGGCTCCTTCAATATATATGGTCTGTGGCTTACAAGGTTCGGGAAAAACAACAATGTGTGCTAAGCTTGCCAAACTGTTGCAAAAAGATAATAAAAAAGTTTTATTAGTCGCTTGTGATATTTATCGACCTGCTGCAATTAAGCAGCTGCAAATTTTAGGAGAAAAAACCAAGACCGAAGTATTTGAGCTTGGTCAAGAAAAACCATTAACTATTGCAAAAGCAGCATTTAAACATGCAAAAGAAAAAGATTTTGATACCATGATAATTGATACTGCTGGAAGATTGCATATTGATCAATTGTTGATGGATGAACTTAGAGAAATAAAAAAGGAACTCAATCCTTCGGAGATTTTGTTAGTTGTTGACAGCATGCTTGGACAAGATAGTGTAAACGTGGCAGAAAAATTTAATAATGATTTAGATATTACAGGAGTGATTCTAACTAAATTAGATGGCGATACACGTGGAGGTGCTGCATTATCTATTAAAGCTATTTGCGGTAAGCCTATAAAATTTGTAGGTATAGGAGAAAAAATAGAAGATATTGAGCCTTTTCATCCTGATAGAATGGCATCCAGAATTTTAGGTATGGGTGATGTTTTAACTCTAATTGAAAAAGCCCAAGATGCTATAACTGAAGAAGATGCAAAAAAATTGGCCAAAAAAATTAAAACCAGTTCTTTTGACTTAGAGGATTATCTTGAACAACTCAATGGAATTAAAAAAATGGGTGGTATGAAAGATATGCTTGAAATGATACCTGGTATATCTGGGAAAATTAAAGGTAACGAATTTGATGATAAAGCTATGGAAAAGAGCAAAGCAATTATTTATTCGATGACACCAGAAGAGAGAAGAAATCCTGATATTATCAAAGCTTCAAGAAGAAAGAGAATTGCAGGTGGTAGTGCTACTTCAGTTCAAGAAGTAAATAGGTTACTCAATCAGTTTGACCAAATGAAATTAATGATGAAAAAAGTAAGTTCGGGAAAATTTAAATTCCCGTTCTAAAAAAATAAATGGAGGTAAAAAAATGGCAGTAAAACTAAGATTAACAAGAATTGGTGCAAAGAAAAAACCTTTTTATCGTATTGTTGCGATAGATTCAGGGAAAGCAAGAGATGCGAAGTATGTCGAACAGATAGGCACTTTTGATCCAATTTCCAACCCTGCGGTTGTTGTAATTGACAAAGAAAAAGCGGCAAAATGGCTTTCTCAAGGTGCTCAACCTACCGAAACGGTCCGTTCTATATTTGTTAAAGAAGGTATCATCGAAGCTACTAGTAATACGAAAAAACCCGAATCTACAAAAGAAGAAGCTATTTCTGCTGCAGTAAAAGCAAAAAAAGCTGGTAAGGAGTAGAAGATGAGAGAATTAGTAGATTACCTAGTAGGTAGTATCCTCACAAAGGATGCATATGATATCGTTGAAGTTGAAGATGGCACTAATATTGAAATTAGAGTACAAGTAGACTCTGATAAGATAGGCAAAGTTATCGGAAAAGCAGGAAGAATTGCAAAGGCAATTAGGACAATTGTAAAAGCTTCTGCCCTTAATTCCGACAAACATTATGATGTAATTATTAGTGATAGAGAATGACCTTATTATTAGTCGGATATGTTGTTAGGGCTCACGGTATTGCAGGCGAAATAAAAGTGAGTCCTTATACTGATACGCCAGAAGATTTTTGCAAAATTCCAAATTTTGTCATAAATGGAATAAAATATAATAATAAGACTTCTAGGATTATGCAAGATAATGTTTTGCTTAAACTTGATGGCGTAACAAATAGAAATATGGCGGAGGAAATTAGGGGTGAAATATACGCGGAAAGACAATCCTTGCCTGCACTTAAAGGAAGGTATTATATCACTGATATAATTGGATTTGATATTTTTTGTGAAACTAAAAGGATGGGAGTTTTAAGCGAAGTTCTAAAAATCTCCAGTGTCGATACCTACGTAGTTAGTTGTGATAAAAACTCATTTAGTTTTCCCGCATTAATGAGCGTTATTGAAAAAATTGATATAGATTCGCGAAGAATTTATGTCAATGAGCTAGAATTAAATAAGGTAATTGTTTATGAAGTTTAGCGTTTTAACACTACAACCAGAAATTTATTTATCTTTGAATTATAGCGTTTTAGGAAAGGCGCTCAACAAAGGGATTTTTCAGTTGGATATTACAAATATAAGGGATTATTCAGAGGATAAACATAAAAAATGTGATGATTCCCCTTATGGCGGAGGTGCAGGGATGTTAATGACGCCTCAACCAATTCATTCCGCTATTTGTTCGTTAGACCCAAACCATTTGGCATATAGGATATACCTTTCGCCTAAAGGTGAAAAATTAAATCAAAATATTGTTAAGGAATTAAGTAAAAAAGATTGGCTTTTATTGTTAAATGGTAGCTTTGAAGGAATTGACGAACGAATTATTGATTTAGATATTGATAGAGAGATTTCTATAGGGGATTACATTTTAACCTCAGGCGATTATGCCTCATTAGTATTAATTAATGCGGTGTCAAGATATATACCTGGAGTACTTGGCTCAGAAGTATCGAATGGAGAAGAAAGTTTTTCAGAGCCACTCCTCGAGTATCCACAATATACGAGACCACAAGATTTTTTAGGTAAAATGGTTCCTGATGTATTAATCAATGGTAATCATCAAGAAATTAAAGAATGGCGCAAAAAGAAAAGTATTGAGATTACTAAAATGAAACGTCCTGATTTGATGGGAGACTAAATGTATATTCACTGGTTCCCTGGGCATATGACAAGAGCTTACCGAATTATGGAGAAAAGCATCTCCCTAGTCGATAGTGTTGTTTACGTATTAGATGCTAGGGCGCCATTATCTTGTATAAATTTGAAATTTGATAGTTTAATTAAGAACAAACCAGTTCTTTATGTTTTAAACAAAGCAGATTTAATTCCCGCAGATCTGGCTATAAAGTGGGAGAAGTATTTTAAAGATACTAATAATGATTGCATATCACTAAATAGTATTAACTCGAATTCAAGTAGTGTAATAAAAAACGAGCTTCAAAAAATCCATTTTAATTTAGTATCAAGATATTCTAATAAGGATGTTAGAAGAACACCCAGAACGATAGTTATTGGTGTGCCTAATTCTGGGAAGTCAACCTTGATAAACAATTTTATTGGCAAAAAGAAAGCTGAGACTGCAAATAAGCCGGGTGTAACTCGGGGTATACAATGGGTCAGAGTAGATGAAAATATAGATTTGATGGATAGTCCTGGTGTCCTATATCCTGATTTTACAGACCAAAGCAAAGCATTCAAGCTTGCCTCTATAGGTAGCATTCGAGAAGAAAGGTTTGATTCATATGAACTTGCAACCTTATTGTTTTTTGAATTAGCAAAAAGAAATCGCAAAGAGTTAGCCTCTAGGTTTAATGATGATGATTTATTCGCTTCAAAAGATCCTATAGAAATAATTGCACGCATAAGGGGTTACTTACTGAAAGGTGGAGAACTTGACACGGAAAGAGCGGCTTCAGCTTTTATTAATGAGTTTAGAAAAGGCTTACTTGGAAAAGTTTGTCTTGATGATATCCCCCAAACTAATACTAAGACTCAATAATTAAATAATCTTTAAGTGATTCACTCGTTTTGATTATTTTATAAAAATAGAAAGAAAATACGTTTGTGGTGAAGATTGAATACACTTTATAATTTTGAAGTTAACATAATGCGAGACAGAAAAATTAAGCTGATTTGTGGCATAGATGAAGTGGGCAGAGGACCTTTAGCTGGACCAGTTTATGCTTGTGCTTGTATCCCTTCTTACGATGAGTTAATTGAAGGAATAAATGACAGCAAGAAAGTTAGTTCCAAGAAGAGGGAGATTTTGTATGACTCTTTGGTTAACTCGGTAATATGCTATAAAACGATATCTATATCGCCTCAGGAAATAGATACAATTAATATTTTAAACGCCACCAAAACTGCAATGAATTTAGCTTTAGAATATATGTTCCCTTTGCCTGAATTAGTCTTAGTTGATGCGGTATCACTTAATACAAGGCTAAATTGTGAATCAATTATTAAAGGCGATGCAAAGTGTTACTCAATTGCCTGTGCATCAATAATTGCAAAAGTAGAGAGAGATAGATTAATGGAAAAATATGCAAATATTTACCCAGAATATGGTTTTGAGGATAATAAGGGTTATGGTACGGCTCACCACATAGAAATGTTAAAAAAATATGGTCCTTGTGAAATCCATAGGAAATCATTTATTCAGAATTTTATTAATTGCTAATAAATTTTATTAACAACACATTTTTTCTTTTTCACAGAGAGAAACGAAGACACAACAATATAATTATATTTATTTATATATATATATAGTAAAACGCTTGATAATAAAAAATCAATTTGATAGTATATATAAGGTTTTGTAACGGACCTATACGAGAAAAAATCCAAGACTCGCACGTACGTTATTAATTTTTTGGAGGTAACCATGAATATCATAGATTCAATTGAAAGAGAAGGTTTAAGGACAGATCTTCCAGAGTTCAAAGTTGGTGACACTATTAAAGTAATGGTGAAAATTGTTGAAGGAACTCGTGAAAGATTACAAGCATTTGAAGGTACAGTTATTTCAAGAAGAAATGGGAGCATTAGAGAGACATTTACTGTGCGTAGAATTGCGCAAGGTACTGGTGTGGAAAGAACATTCCCACTCCACAGTCCTAAAATAGCAAGCATTATAATAACAAAACCTGGAAAAGTAAGAAGAGCAAAATTATACTACCTTCGCGAAAGGACAGGTAAGGCTGCAAGAGTTAAGGCGGAAGATCGCTATTAAGTTCAATTATCACGGCGGAGAAATTCGCCGTGAATTATATTAAATAATGATTTTAGGTATAAAAATGCATAAAAATATTATAAAGTTTTTTGTTTTAGCTATTACAATTGTTTCCATATTCGTTATTTCATTTTCATTGATTGGATGCAATACTGCTAATAATTATGATACTCAAATTCTTGTTGGATCTTCAAATGAGTCCAGCATGTTTAATTATTCAACCATTACTGACATGCAAGAACAGTGGGACCTAAATCCTGGTGGTGGGAGTAATTCTACAGTTTTTTCTACAGGGCCTAATGGACTTAACATCAATACCACAGTCAGTGGTTATGCCTTAGCAAGTCAAAGGATAATGTTAAAGTCTTTTTCCTATTACAAAATAGAATATGATTATTCAATAACTCAAATGACTAATTTTAATGAGGAAAGCGATTATCATCCTGGATTATTTGTAGGTTTTCTCGAAGACCCATTATTCAACGTAATCGGTGATAAGAAAGCACAAGAAACATCTATAATACAAAATGGGCATCGAGTATTTTATTTTCACACAGGTGGTACAAGAGAGTATAATCTCTCAATTAATGTTGGCAATGAAGATTATCCAGTAAAAGGAATTGCCACAATTAAGTCTATTTTGCTAACACGCGTCACTCCCACTGTTGCAATAGACTCTTCTGAAAACTCATTACTTCTAGAACTTAGACCATCCGTATTTGGTCAAACAAATCAAAGTAACTCACTTTTTGTAATTTTGGGTGGGATAGGCACCTTGCTAATTGCATATTTTGCTTATATTCTTCGTTCTAGAGACATGTCTTATGAACAAGGGTTGAATCTTAGTAAAAATAAATTTTATGATAAGATAAAAAATTCAAAATATTTAGGAATATTGATTACTCTTTCAATTGCATTTTTAGTTAGAATATCGGTTATGTTGATTGAAACATTAATAGCATCTGGAAGTAGAATTTCCGAAACATATTTTGGATATTATTTAGAAAACCTTTCTGCGCAGGGTACGTGGATAGCTAAATATGGCACGCCTTATTTTTATAAATACAATGCTACTTCAGCTTTTTTACCTATTCCATTGTATTTTAGTGCATTAAGTGGATTAATTGGGCAAGGTTTATCTTATATCTCAGGTTTTGATGGTAATATGGTTGGACTTGCAGTTGTCGCTACAAATAAAATGTTTTCAATTATTGCTGATCTAGTTTCCGTTGTTTTTATTTATAAGATAATAGAGAAGAATCAGGGGAAAACAGCAGCTACAATAATGGCTAGTTTATATTCACTTATGCCAATAATATTTGCGCTATCTTCCGCTTGGGGTGCAATAGAGAGTTTAGCATCTATGTTTATAATTATTTCTTTTTACTATATTTTAAACAGAAACTACATAGCCATGGCTTCATTTTTCTTCTTAGCTTGCGTAACTTCTGCTTTCGCGATATATTTATCTCCAGCGGTTTTATTTTACACCTTCTTTTTAATTGTTGATGCATTAAAGAAAAAGAAGTATAAAGATGTTATTGCACCAATAATAGGAATTGTTGCAGGATTTGTTTTGTTTTACTTAATTACATTACCATTTACTATTATTGATATCAAAAACGGCGATACATTTATTGCTTTTGATAGGATTTTAGCCGTTATAAAAGGTGGAGATTTTTATTCTCTTAATTCATTTAACTTCCAAGGACTATTGAAAAACAATTTTGTTTCTATCACGACTCAATCTAAAGTAGTTGATATTATATTCATACTTTTCATTCTTTTAGTGTTTGCATTTGTATATTTTAAGACTAGGAATAGACTTAACCTTACTTTAATTGGTGCAGGTACACTTATAACATTGTGGACATTCTCAAACAACATGAGACCTGAATTATTAACCTTAGCCTTACCACTGCTGTTTATTGTTACGATATTATTGAAGGAAATTAGATTGTATATCGCGTTTGCATTATATTCTGCTTTTACTTTTGTAAACAACGCATATTTATATCTTGTTGCTGGATATGATACGAAAGGAGTTGTGGAAATTTCTTATGAAAATAACGCGATAATTTATGTATTCGGGGCAATATCATTACTTTTAGTTATATACGTTATTATTATAGGATATGATGTTATCGTGAATAAAAAAGTTGTCATTCAAAAACCTATTAAGGTTACTTATTTTTCTTATGCTAGTCGTATTTCGAAAAATGTTTTTGTGGGTTTGTCGAATGTCGCAATTATTTCTAGTGCTTGGCTTAAGGAGTTTTTCCTTGCACTTAAACAAGATATTAAAGATAATAAGCAAAAAAGGATTGATAAAGCTCAAGAGAGAAAACAATTAAATAATATTGAACAACAGGATGAAGAGCAAGTCGATCCAAATGATTCAAATGATATAAAAGAATAAGATTAAATATATTTTTGACAGAGCCCAAAGGCTCTGTTCAAGCATTACAAGATAATATTGGAGAAATGATGAAGTTAGTAATAGTAGAGTCACCCTCAAAGACGAAAACGATACAAAAATACTTAGGACCTGATTTTAAAGTTATGGCATCGGTAGGGCATATTTGCGATTTACCCAAAAACACTTTAGGTATAGATGTTAATAATCATTTTGAGCCTCTATACGTTGTATCAGATCCTCAGAAAAATAAAATTATTAATGACTTAAAAGCAGCTGTTAAAAAAAGCGAAATGGTATTTCTAGCTACAGACCCTGATAGGGAGGGTGAAGCTATAAGTTGGCATATTTCTAATGCATTAAATTTAGAAGCGCAAAAAAACAGGATTGAGTTTAATGAGATAACATATAAAGCCGTACATAAAGCAATCGAAAACCCAAGATCTTTAAACATGAACCTTGTAGATGCACAACAAGCAAGAAGGGTAATTGATAGACTCGTAGGATATAAAGTTAGTCCAGTTTTATCGAGTAAAATTAAAACAGGATTATCTGGCGGAAGAGTTCAGTCCTCCGCGCTTAAAATGGTCGTTGATAGGGAAAGAGAAATCTTGGCTTTTAACCCTCAAGAATATTGGACTGTCACAGCAGTCGTTTCTGTAAAAGATAAACAAGAAGTTAAGGCTTTATTAAGCGAGAAAAATAAAAAGAAAATTAAACTTATAAATAAAGAAGACACAGATTTAGTCCTAAAAGATTTAAATACTGCTAATTGGTATGTTGATTCGATAAAAAAATCCCCATCAATATCAAAACCGCAAGCTCCTTTTACAACAAGTACTCTCCAACAAGATGCCTCTTTAAAACTTGGCTATTCTGCTCCATTAGTTATGCAAATTGCACAAAGTTTATATGAGGGTGTTGAGCTCCCTGATGAAGGGCATACTGCTCTAATTACATATATTAGAACGGATAGTGTAAGGATTTCTTCAGAAATGCAAAGAGCTGCTAGTGATTTTATTAAACTACATTATGGAAATGATTTTGTCCCATTAAAACCCAACTTTTATATTACAAAAGCAAAAAATGCTCAAGATGCTCATGAAGCAATTCGCCCGGTTTCCTTAGAAATGACTCCTGAGAGTTTAAAGGGAAAGATAGCTCTAAATAAATATAAATTATATAAATTAATCTATGAAAGATTTTTAGCTAGTCAAATGACTGAAGCTGTTTATGACACCTCAACAGTTAGTATTGGTGCAACGACAAACGCAAAAGATACATATATATTTAAAGCTTTTGGTAAAACACTTGTAAAGAAAGGCTTTACCATTATTTATGATTTATATAAAAACGAAGATGAAGAAGATATAACTGCAGATAATATGCCCGTATTTGAGGAAGGGAAAGCTTTAAATGTCAACAAAGTGATACCAGAGCAAAAATTTACAAAACCTCTTCCAAGATATAGCGAAGCATCCTTAATTAAAGGAATGGAAGAAAACGGTATTGGAAGACCTTCGACATATGCAACAGTTATGTCTGTTTTAGTAAAAAGAGAATATGTGGTTAAAGAAAAGAAATCCTTAACTCCTACTGTTTTAGGCACAAGGGTTACTGAATATATGGAGCAGTTTTTCCCCGACATAGTCGATTTGAAGTTTACTGCTAATATGGAGGAATCACTTGATACTGTTGAAAATGGCACTAAATGGCAAACAATAATTGAAGGATTCTATCCAAAATTTGCGGGTGATGTCGAATATGCCCAAAAAGCTTCTTCTAAGGTTATCTTACCTGTGGAAGAAAGTGATGTTATTTGTGATAAATGTGGGGCTAAAATGGTAGTTAAAGAAGGCAGATATGGCAAATTTCTTGCCTGCCCCAATTATCCTAAGTGCAAAAATATTAAAAATTTATCCGAAATAGTTTCTGTATGTCCATCATGTTCTGGTAATGTGATAAAAAGGCATACCAAAACAGGTAAATTGTTTTATGGGTGCGACAATTATCCGAAATGTAAATTTATGTCTTGGGATTTACCTGCTCCAATTCTATGCCCTAAATGTTCTTCGGTAATGAAAATCGTAAAAACAAATGGTAACACTCAATATGCATGTACAAGCAATACATGTAACAATCTAATCGACGTAGTAGGCACTGGAGATGATGAGGATTAAGATAGTTGGTGCTGGGCTTGCTGGTTGCGAGGCAGCTTATCAATTGCTTAAAAGAGGATATGCAGTTGATTTAATTGAGATGCGTCCGAATGTAACTTCTAAAGCACATAAAACTGCTAATTGCTGCGAGCTAGTATGTAGCAACAGCTTGAAAAGTACTCTTCCTTATACAGCTCAAGGTTTACTTAAGCAAGAAATGAAACAGCTTGATTCGTTGGTTTTAAAAGTAGCTATTGAAACAAGAGTTCCAGCAGGTAATACTCTTGCAGTAGATAGACAAAAATTTTCAGAAAATATCGAAGATATATTAAAATCTTACAATAATTTTCAGCTTGTCAGAAAAGAAGCAGATGTTATAGAGGATTATTCAATAATTGCAACAGGGCCACTTTCAAGCGAAAAAATTATTTCAGCTCTTTACAAACATGTTAGCCCCGAATACTTGTATTTTTACGATGCTGTTTCACCTATTGTCTCGGCAGATTCGATAGATTATTCTATAGCGTTTTATGGCACGCGTTATAATAAAGGTGAACCTGACTATTTAAATTGTCCGTTAAACGAGGAGCAATATGTTTTGTTTTGGAAGGCACTAGTTGCAGCAGATAGAGTTATTCTAAAAAATTTTGAAACTGAAGATTTATATAATTCTTGTATGCCTATTGAGGAAATAGCGAGAAGTGGTTTAAATACAATGAGATTTGGACCTTTAAGACCAATTGGCATATCAAATAACAACGAAAAGTATTACGCAGTTGTGCAACTAAGAAAAGAAGATGCGCAAGGCAGTATGCTTAACTTAGTAGGGTTTCAAACAAATCTAAAATTCAAAGAGCAGGAGAGAGTTTTTAAAATGATTCCAGGGCTCCAAAATGCGGAATTTGAAAGATTTGGGGTCATGCATAAGAATACATTCATCAATAGTGCCAAAATCCTTAACAATTATGGTTCATTGAGAGTTAATAATTCAATTTTTTTAGCTGGCCAAATAATTGGTGTTGAAGGATATATGGAGAGTGCAATGAGTGGATTAATAGCAGGAATTAATATGTCAAGATTATTGGAAAATCGGAATCCTGTAGTTCTTCCCTTAGAAACCTTAACTGGTAGCCTCTTTAACTATATACTATCCGAGAAACTTGATGTTCAGCCAATGAATGCAAATTTTGGATTATTACCAAGAAATGGGATTAACGAAAAAGATAAAGAAAATAAGAAAAAAATATTGTCGGAAAGAGCGATTCAAGCTTTAGAAAAATATATAATTGAAAATGAGGTGATATAAATGAATGAATTTAAAGCAACAACAATTTGTGCTGTAAAAAAAGATGGTATAACCGCAATAGGTGGAGATGGACAAGTTACTTTAGGTGAGAGTGTGGTGTTTAAAGGCAATGCAGTAAAAGTAAAAAGAATATTTTCCGAGAAGGTAGTTATTGGCTTTGCCGGAACCGTAAGTGATGCCTTTGCTCTTAGCGAAAAATTTGAAGAAATGCTCCAAAAATATAGTGGACATTTATTAAGAGCTGCAGTTGAACTAGCCGATCTTTGGCGCAAAGATAATGCAAGAAAATTAGATGCTATGTTGATTGCTGCTGATAAAGATAATCTTCTGATTGTTAGTGGAACAGGGGAAGTCATTGAGCCTGAAACAGGGGTATGTGCTATTGGGAGTGGCGGAAATTATGCACTAGCTGCCGCAAGGGCTTTACTTGAAAACACTCAAATGACTGCAGAACAAATAGTCAGAAACGCAATGAAAATTGCTGGAGATATATGTATATATACAAATCATAATTTAACACTTGAGATAGTGTAAATTACTACTTTTGTAGCTAGATTTTATTGTATAATATAATAATAATTAAGGAGATAATAATGGAACTTACACCATCCCAAATAGTTAAAGAATTAGATAGATATATAATAGGCCAAGATACCGCAAAAAAGGTGGTTGCTATTGCATTAAGAAACAGGTATAGGCGCTCTAGACTTCCTGAAGCAGTTCGCGATGAGATTACTCCCAAAAACATTATCATGAAGGGACCTACTGGAGTTGGTAAAACGGAAATCGCTAGGAGGCTTTCAAAACTAGTAAAAGCACCTTTTGTAAAAGTTGAAGCAACTAAATTTACTGAAGTAGGATATGTTGGAAGAGATGTTGAATCAATCATTAGAGATTTAGTAGAGGTTTCTATTAGACTAGTAAAAGAGGAAAAAATAGCTGAAGTTGAGCCAAAAGCTAGAGCAAGTGCTGAAAGAAAAATAGTCGAAGCACTTTTCCCTTTCAGAAAGAAAAACTTAAAGGATTCTTCGGATGATAACCCTACATTAACTGATCAAGATATTAAGGATCAACTATCCAAGGATCTAGCAGAAGGGAAGCTTGATAGCATTAATTTGGAAATGGAAATGCCTGTTGCACATAAAACTCTTCAACTAGGCCCATTAGGGAGTGGAAACGAAACAAACTTGGGCGATCTAATGAACAGTATTTTGCCAAAACAAACAAAAAAGAAAAAAATATCTGTTGCGGATGCATATAAGTTTTTTATAAGTGAGGAAGCTAATAAATTGCTTGATGATGATTCAATCAATTCAGAAGGTTTAAGAAGAGCTGAACAGGATGGGATTGTATTTATAGATGAGATTGATAAAATTGCATCGCGAGGCATTACATCTGGCCCAGATGTTTCAAGAGAAGGGGTTCAAAGAGATATTTTGCCAATAGTTGAGGGCTGTACTGTAAATACAAAATATGGGAACATTGTAACTGATTTCATTTTATTTATAGCAGCCGGTGCATTTCACGTTGCTAAAATAAGTGATTTGATACCCGAATTACAAGGTAGATTTCCAGTTCAAGTTGAACTTTTGAGTTTATCTGAACAAGATTTTTATAAAATACTTAAAGAACCTGATAATGCGGTTATTATGCAATATGCGGCGCTTTTAAAAGTAGATAACATCGATTTAAAGTTTACGGATGAGTCTATTAATGAAATAGCAAAAATTGCATATTTAGAAAATGAAAACAATGAAAATATTGGTGCAAGACGTTTACACACTGTCATTGAAAACCTATTAGAAGAAATTAGCTTTATGGCTGGAAACGAAACAATGCAACAAATTATAATAGATAAAAAATATGTAGATGAACATATGTCAAAGTCGCTTAGCTTGAGAAATCTAAAAAGGTATGTTCTCTAAAAAATTGAGGAGTTTGTATGATTAATATCCCTAAAGGTACAAAGGATATTTTACCCGAAGAATCGTTTAAATGGCATTTTATTGAAAATACATTTCGTGAAATTGCAAATACTTTTGGGTTTTCTGAAATAAGAACACCTATATTTGAGCATACGGAGTTATTTTTAAGAGGAGTTGGAGAAACCACTGATATAGTTAACAAGGAGATGTATACTTTTTTGGACAAAGGTAATAGAAGCATTACACTTAAGCCCGAGGGTACAGCTGGAGTTGCAAGAGCATTTATAGAAAATGGTTTATCTTCCAACCCTCAACCATCTAAAATGTATTACATTACTCCGGTGTTTAGATATGAGAAACCACAAGCTGGAAGACTCCGCGAGCATCATCAATTGGGAGTAGAGATTTTTGGCAGCGAAGAAGCGTACGCAGATGTAGAAGCAATACTATTTGCAGATAGTTTTTTTAAAAAACTTAAAATAAATAATTTAAGATTAACGCTAAATAATATAGGTTGTCCTAGTTGTAAGGAGAATTATAATAAAGTTCTTAAAGCATTTTTTAAAGATAATGTTTCATCATTATGTGAAGTATGTAAATCGAGGCTTGAGAAAAATCCCCTTAGGATCCTAGACTGTAAAGAAGATTCTTGTAAGACAATTATAGCTAATGCTCCCATTTGTACCGATTATTTGTGCGATAGCTGTCTTGATCATAAAAAATTAGTTGAGGATATGTTAACATTTTTGAAAATTAGTTTTACCAATAATCCATATCTTGTAAGAGGACTTGATTATTATACGGGAACGGTTTTTGAGTATGTTTCAAATAATATTGGTGCACAAGGAACTGTATGCGGTGGTGGAAGATACAATAATTTAGTTGAAGAAGTGGGTGGGAATAAGACACCAGCTGTTGGGTTTGGTTTAGGGATTGAGCGTCTTTTAATGCTTTTAGAAGCAGTTGGAATTGAGATCCCAAGAGATGATTTTCCATTGATTTATGTAGCACCATATTCTAAAGAATATTACAATGCATCTCTTGCATTAGTCCATTTATTAAGGGCCAATAATATTAAATCCGATATAGATATTTTATCTAGGGGTTTGAAAGCTCAGTTGAAATTTGCTAGTAAAAGAGGATATTTGTTTTTAATTGTTTTTGGTCAAGATGAAGCCGTATCTGGACAAATTAAATTAAAAAACATGGATAATGGTGAAGAATTTCTATTAACAATTGACGAGTTAATTAATAAATTTAGGAGATAAATATGGCTGAATTTTTAACAGGATTAAAAAGAACTAAAATGTGTGGACAGTTTACTCTTGCTGATATTGGTCAAGAGGTAGTAGCGATGGGTTTTGCTGCTAAGTATAGAAATCTTGGTAGTATCCTATTTGTTGATTTGCGTGACAGGACTGGTATAATTCAACTCTCTTTTAGCCAAGAAAAATTTCCTGACGTTTTCAATAAATCCTTAAACATTCGAAATGAATATGTTTTAGCAGTTAGAGGACAGGTCGTTTCAAGAGATGCTAGAAACATTAACAACAAAATCCAAACAGGGCAAATAGAAATTTTAGTAAATGAGTTGAGAATTGTATCGGAAGCGGAAACACCTCCATTCAATATAGTAGAAGATAGTAATGTTAATGAAGCTATGAGACTTAAATATAGATATTTAGACTTAAGAAGGGCTTCAATCCAAAAACATATTCTTTTGCGCGACAAAATAACTCTAACAACTCATAATTATATGAACAGTCAGGGATTTTTAAATATTGAAACTCCATTTTTAGGTAAATCAACGCCAGAAGGAGCTAGAGATTATTTGGTACCAAGCAGAGTTAATTTAGGTACATATTATGCACTTCCCCAATCCCCACAAATTTATAAACAGTTATTAATGATCTCTGGTTTTGATAGATATTATCAAATTGCCAGGTGCTTTAGAGATGAGGATTTGCGTGCCAATCGTCAACCTGAATTTACACAAATAGACATAGAGATGAGTTATGTAGACAGTATTGAAGATGTTATTTCAGTTGCTGAAGGTTTAATTAAAGAGATATTTCAAAAGGCAATAGGACTAGGACTTCCATCAAAATTTAGAAGAATGGAATATAAAGAAGCGATGGAAAGATTTGGAAGTGATAAGCCTGATACTCGTTTTGGTTTAGAACTTGTTGATTTGACTGCTTCTTTAAAAAATATTAGTTTTGCGGCTTTTGAAGAAGCTAAAAATAAATCTGGTTATAGTATAAGAGGCATAAATATATGCGGACAAGCTAATATGTCAAGAAAAGAAATCGACAAGTTTTCTTCCATTGCTCGTGAATATGGTGCTAAAGGAGTCTTTTCGGTTGCTTTCAAAAAAGAGGGCGTAAGCTCATCTTTATTAAAATATTTGGATGATTCGACAATTAATAATATTAAATTACAGTTTAATGCAAATGATGAGGACCTTATTTTAATTGTTGCCGACAAAGATAAAGTAACCTTTGATTCTCTAGGAGCGATTAGATTATATGCAGGAAAACAACTTGGATTAATTAACGAGCAGATTTATGATATCTTATGGATAACGCATTTCCCGTTATATGAATATGATGATAAAGAAAATAGATTAGTAGCCATGCATCATCCATTTACTAGTCCTTTAAATGAAGATGTGGCTTTATTGGAAACCGAGCCTCTAAAGGTTAGAGCCAAAGCATATGATTTAGTTATAAACGGGCAAGAGGCTGGTGGAGGATCTATTAGAATTCATTCAAGAGAAATACAGAAAAAAATGTTTGAAATTATTGGCCTTTCAGAAGAAGATATAAAAATAAGATTTGGATTTTTTATTGAAGCTTTTAGTTATGGTGTGCCACCTCATGGAGGTTTAGCTTTTGGCCTTGATAGGTTAGTAATGTTGCTTTCTGGAACTGATAATATTAAGGACGTTATTGCATTCCCCAAAAACCAAAATGCTCAGTGCTTAATGAGTGATGCCCCAAGCGTTGTGGATCTTAAGCAAATTAAGGAAATTTTTCCAACTGGAAAGGTATATTGATGCAAGAAAATGGAATTGTTAGTAAGGTAACAAAGAGCGGTAATATTACTGTTCGATTGTCGCGAAAAACTGCCTGCGAAAATTGTAGGATGTGCTTACTTCCAAAAAATGAAATGTATGTAGAACTAAAATTTAAAAACACTTTAAACCTAAAAAAAGGAGATTATGTAAAAATATCAATGAATGATAGAGCGGTTGTAAGTTCTTCAATCATTGTCTATTTCTTTCCATTATTAATATTAGCAATAGTGCTATTATTAACATATAAACTTGATTTATGGATATGTCTTACATCTAGTATTGGCAGTTTAGTAATTTCGTTTATTGCTATAGCGCTAGTTGATAAATATGTACTTAGAAAAAAAGTCAATTTTTATCCTAGTCTTAGCTTGGTGGAAGAAATGTCGGATACTGAAAAAAGCAATTTAAGAAAAATTATGGAAAATACAACTACATATGAGCTTCAGGATGATTTGGGCAATTATACTTTAGATTCGACAACACAAAAGGGTTCTAACATAGAAAATGATAAGAAAGATATAAAGGAGGAATAATGTTTACCACTATCAATAATATGGGAGAGTTAGACCAAAAGCTAACAGAAAAAAGTTTAAAATTAATTGAGTTTACTGCCTCATGGTGTTCACAGTGCAAGATGATGGCACCTACTATTAGTCAAATTGAAAAACAGTTTATTAATTCTCTTGATATACTACTAATAGATGCTGATAAAAATAGTGAAATAGTTAAAAAATATAAAATATTAACACTTCCAACATTTTTGCTTATAAAAAACCAAGAAATTATAGAAACGTTTCAAATGAAAACTAAATCATATATTAGTACTTTGATAGAAAATAATTTATAAGGAGAAAGAAAATGATTGATTTAAGACCTATAAAAGAGTTTGACGTTGAAACTTATGATTCAATAGTTCGTGAGCTTAGAAGACAACAGAATAACATTGAGTTAATTGCAAGTGAAAACTTTGTATCCCTACCTGTTTTAACTGCGGCAGGAACACATCTTACTAATAAATATGCAGAGGGATATCCAAATAAAAGATATTATGGCGGCTGTGAATTTGTAGATGAAGTTGAGACTTTAGCAATTGAAAGAGCAAAAAAACTATTTTCTGCTAAATTTGTTAACGTTCAACCACATTCTGGAAGCAGCGCAAATTTTCAGGTTTATTTTGCTTTGTTGAAACCAGGAGATTCAGTTTTAGGAATGAATCTAAGTCATGGTGGACATTTGACACACGGTAGTCCTGTAAACGTAAGTGGACAGTACTTCAAGTTTGATTCTTATGGAGTTGGTGCAGATGGATTTATCGATTATCAAGAGGTAAGAAACATAGCTTTAAGGATTAAACCCAAAATGATTGTAGCTGGAGCTAGCGCATACCCAAGAAAGATTGACTTTGCTGAGTTTAGAAAAATAGCCGATGAAGTTGGTTGTTTACTTATGGTTGATATGGCGCATATAGCGGGTTTAGTAGCTGCAAATCTTCACATGAGTCCATTAGAATATGCTGATGTTGTTACAACAACTACTCACAAAACACTTAGAGGACCAAGAAGTGGAATGATCCTAACTAATAGAGAAGATATAGCAAAAATGATTAATAAAGCGGTATTCCCTGGAACTCAGGGAGGGCCATTAATGCATATAATTGCGGCTAAAGCTATAGCTTTAAAGGAAGCTCTTTCCGATGATTTTAAGGATTATCAACGAAGAATTGTATCTAATGCCAAAAAACTTGCTGAAACGCTTATTAATAATGGGATTAAGCTTTTTTCTGGTGGTACAGACAATCATTTGATGTTGATTGATCTAAGAGGCACAGGTATTGCTGGCAAAGAATTAGAAGTAATGCTGGATAAAGTCCATATTACCACTAATAAAAATACTATTCCAAATGATGATGCTGCAAGCCCATTTAATCCCAACGGCTTAAGGGTAGGCACTCCAAGTATTACTACAAGAGGAATGGGAGAAAAAGAAATGGTAATTATTGGAGAATGTCTAGCTGATATAATAAAGAATAAAGAAGAAGCATTAACTAGAGTTGAAAATAGAGTAAAAATGTTGGTATCAAAATTTCCACTTTATAGTAATGACTTCATTTTGTAATTAGAATATATTATGGTTGATGATATGAGAGTATATTTAGATAATTCTGCAACGACTTCTCTAGCCCCAGAAGTCTTAGAGGAAATGAAGCCATATTTTTTAACAAAATATGGAAACGCATCTTCTTTGCATAGCTTTGGCAGGGAAGCATTAAAAGCTGTTGATGAATCTAGAGCGAAAATAGCTAGTTTAATTAAAGCACGTACTAATGAAATTTATTTCACTTCTGGCGGAACGGAAAGTGATAATTGGGCCTTGCGTGGAGTAGTTTCTTCCTCGAAAAATAAGATTAAGCACATAATCACTACTGAAATTGAGCATCCAGCTATATTAAATACTTGTAAAGAATTGGAAAAACAAGGTGTTTTAATTACTTATATTAAGCCTGGCAATAATGGAATTGTTAGTTTAGACAGTATTATTAAGGCAGTAAACGAAAACACAATTTTAGTTTCAGTTATGTTTGCAAACAATGAAATTGGAACCTTACAGCCAATTGAGGAAATTGGGAAATTTTGTAGAGAGGAAGGTATAATATTTCATACAGATGCAGTACAAGCGATGGATAGTCAACAAATAGATGTAAACAAACTATCAATAGATTTACTATCCTTTTCAGCCCACAAGTTCCATGGTCCCAAAGGCATTGGTGTATTATATGTAAGAACTGGGACAAGGATAAATAAAATAATTACTGGAGGCGAACAAGAAAGAGGGGAAAGAGCAGGCACTACGCCTACACCTTTAATTGTTGGTATGGCAAAAGCTTTGGAAATTGCTAGTAATAATAGAGAACAATATAATCATAGGATAACGATACTAAGAAATAATTTTATCGATCGTGTGATTAATGAAATACCTCATGTTAAACTGAATGGAGATAGAGAAAAACGCTTGCCCAATAATGCTAATTTTAGTTTCGCTTATATAGAAGGAGAAAGTATTTTGATGAGATTAGATCTAGCCGGTGTAGCGGTAAGCAGTGGTTCGGCGTGTGCTTCGGGGTCACTTGAAGCATCACATGTTATTTTATCCATTGGAGTTAAAGAAGAGTTGGCACATAGCACCATTAGATTTAGTCTTGGCAGAGAAACGACCGCAGATGAAATGGATTATGTTTTTAAGGCTCTTAAAAAAATTGTTGATGACTTAAGGAAAATGTCCCCATTATATGATTATGAAAAAGGAATAGGATTTTATGTATAACGATAAAGTAATAGAAATTTTTAAAAACCCAAAAAATATTGGTGATCTTAAGGATGCTAATGCAATTGGAACTATAGGGAATGCTTCATGCGGAGATATAATGCAGATCTTTCTTAAAATAGAAGGCGATATAATTGTTGATGCTAAATTTAAAACATTTGGCTGTGCTGCTGCAATTGCTTCAAGTTCAATAGCAACAGAGATGATAATAGGTAAAAATATAGAAGAAGCATTAAAATTAAAAAATGCAGACGTAGTATCTGAGCTTGGGGGGTTGCCAGCCCAGAAGATTCACTGTTCCGTTCTTGCTGAGGAAGCCATTCATGCCGCAATAAAAGACTACAAAGACAAAAAAGGAATAGTGTAAAATTCATATGATTGATAAAAGACAGGAACTAATTAGAAATTTTTGTATTGTCGCGCATATAGATCATGGTAAAAGCACATTAGCTGATAGATTGCTCGAGTTTACTAAAACAGTCGAGCATAGAGACATGAAAGAACAATTGCTCGATAATATGGACATTGAAAGAGAACGGGGGATAACAGTTAAACTAACTCCCGCTAGGATGAAGTACACACTAAAAGGAACAGAATATACCTTAAACCTAATTGATACTCCTGGGCATGTGGATTTTACTTATGAGGTTAGCCGTTCTCTTGCAGCTTGCGAGGGTGCTATACTGGTAATTGATGCCACGCAAGGTATTCAAGCCCAGACCTTGACGAACGTGTATTTAGCTTTAGACAACAACCTTGAGATTCTCCCAGTATTTAACAAAATTGATTTACAATCTGCCAACATAGAAGGTTCAAAACAAGAACTTGAAGACATTATTGGCCTTGATTCAGCAGATGCAGTTTTGGTAAGTGCTAAAGAAGGGATCAACATAGATATTTTACTCGAGAAAATTATCGAAAAATTACCCTCGCCTAAAGGAGATGTTAATTCACCGCTTAGAGCCTTAATATTTGATAGTTTATATGATAATTTTAAAGGTGTTATTTGTAATGTCCGAATTGTCGATGGCGAAGTAGCTCCTGGAACCATAATTAAAATGATGTCAAATGGCAAGGAATTCGAATGTACTGAGGTTGGAGTATTTAACCCTAATATGTTGACAGTTGATGCTCTAAAAGCTGGAGATGTTGGATATATCGTCGCTAGCATTAAAAGTGTTGCTGATACATCTGTTGGGGACACTATAACTACATCTAATAACCCTGCTAAAGAGCCACTAAAGGGATATAAAAAAGTTACTCCAATGGTGTTTGCAGGTATTTATCCTGCAGATGGAAGTAGATACAATGATTTAAGAGATGCCATGAATAAGCTTGTTTTAAATGATGCCTCTTTAACATTTGAGCCTGAAAGTTCAAACGCTCTTGGCTTTGGCTTTAGAGTTGGATTTTTAGGGCTTTTACATATGGAAATTATCGAAGAACGTCTTGAACGAGAGTTTGACTTAGATTTAGTTACTACCGCACCAAGCGTTATATACAAAATATTAAAAATTAATGGACAAGAGATAATAGTAGATAATCCTACAAAGTTACCAGAACCTTCTACTATAGATAAAATACTCGAACCAATAGTCCATGCATCCATATATTCACCCCCTGAATATGTTGGCGCGATAATGGAACTTTGCCAGGAAAAGAGGGGGACATTTGTAACTTTAAATTATCTAGACACTACTCGTGTGCATATTGAATACAAAATGCCTTTATCGGAAATTATATACGATTTCTTTGATTCGCTTAAATCAAGAACTAGAGGATATGCTAGTCTAGATTATGTATTAGATGGTTATACCCCCGATAATTTAGTAAAAGTAGATTTCTTATTAAACGGAGAAGCTTGTGATGCGCTATCATTAATCATCCATAGAGATAAAGCATATGCTAGGGCTAGAAGTATTACAGAAAGATTACGTGATGTTATTCCTAGACAAATGTTTGAAATACCGATCCAAGCAGCAATAGGATCAAAAATTATTGCTAGAGAAACAGTTAAAGCGCTTAGAAAGGATGTCCTGGCTAAATGCTATGGTGGTGATATTACTCGGAAGAAGAAGCTTTTAGAGAAGCAAAAAGAGGGTAAAAAGAGAATGAGACAATTTGGCTCAGTCTCAATTCCTTCCGATGCATTTATGTCGATTTTAAAAATTAATGATGACAAATAGAGGATTATATATTCATGTGCCTTTTTGTTCAGGCAAATGTTACTATTGCGACTTCTATTCAGTATCCATGGATACCGAAACAGTTAACTTTTATACTAATAAAGTAATCAATGAGATTGATAATTTCGCCCTTAAATTTCCAGATAGTTTAATAAGAACCATATATATTGGTGGTGGGACCCCCTCCATATTGCCAATTGAAAGTCTTGATAGAATAATTTCTAAAGTGCATTCATCTTTTAAAAGTCAAATTGATGAATTTACCATAGAAATAAATCCTGCAGAAACGCAATATATTAACCAATATAAAGGCTTAGGAATTAATAGAGTAAGTGTTGGCATTCAAAGTCTAGATGATAAGGTTTTGTCCATTGCGGGAAGAAGACATAATCCTAAACAGGCATTGGATTGTTTAAACTCATTAAACTCAATATTTTCCAATATTTCTTGTGATTTAATTATAGGTCTTCCCTATGAGACAAAAGATAATTTTTTAAATTCGTTATATGTATTGTCTAATTTTGTTAATCATTTTTCTTTATACATATTAAAAATCGCTAATTCAACTCCATTCTTTTCACTCTATAACTCTAACCCTTCCGTTTTTCCGCTTGAAGATTCAATCGTAGATACATATAATCAAGCAAAATATGAATTAGAAAAGTTAAGTTTTTTTCGCTATGAAGTTAGTAATTTTTCAAAAAAAGGCTATAAATCACTACATAATCTCTCTTATTGGAATCGAACCGATTATTTTGGTGTAGGCCCAAGTGCAGCAAGCTTAATTGATAACGAGAGAATTATAGTCCCTCCGGATAATTATTTTGTTGAAGATAATATTACTAGAAATCTGGAGGAAGCATTATCCGTTGATAATCAAATGATGGAGACCATTATACTTTCGTTAAGACTCGAGGAGGGGATTAATATTGCTAATTTTGAAGAATGCTATAAGGTCAAAATTTTCGATGTCTTTAGGGATGCAATCAACAAAAATAGGAATTATTTAGAAATTACTGATGCGTATATTAAAATTAAAGATGAGTTTTTGTTGCTCCAAAATCAAATAATGATTGATTTTTTACAATAATATTTTCTTATAAAAATAAACATTTTATTTCTTGACAACAACTTTTATCAATAATATAATAATACTAGCAGTCTTGACGTAAGAGTGCTAACAGAACCAATCGGAGTTTGCCAAAATGGACCATAAGTTATCGGATCGAAAAAAAAGAGTATTAAAAGCTGTTATAGATGAATATATTTCTTCTCCAATTCCTGTTGCTTCGATTGACTTAAAAGACAAGTATTTTAATGATTTAAGTTCGGCTACTATTAGAGTTGAGCTCTCAGCTTTAGAGGAAATGGGCTTTTTAATTCAACCTCATACTTCAGCTGGAAGAGTTCCTTCCTCGCTTGCATATAGGTTTTATGTAGATAATTTTATTGGAAAAAAACCACTTAAAAAGAATGAAATTAAAGCTATTGATACGTTTTTTAACAATAAATACTCCGAAATAGAAGACATAGTGAGGGCTTCAGCAAAAATTATTAGCGAAATTACTAATTACACTTCAGTAATTGTAATTAATAACATTAATAAGGTGATTATTAAGGAAGTTAAAATAGTTGGACTCGATGAGTCTTCTGCTCTAGTCATTATTATTACTGATAGCGGCATAATAAAAGATAAAGTAATTAAACTGAAAAAAGAATTAAACCCTGCTTTTATTAGAGATGCAAATGTTCTAATTAATAAAATATTTTCTGGGATTAGTGTTGGAGACTTAAAGCTAAAAGCAAAAACTATTGAGTTAGAACTGATTGAATTTAAGGAATTACTTGATTGTGTCCTTGAAATTTTAAAAGCTTATTCGGAACAAAATAAACAAAACATTTTCGTCGAAGGTGGAAATAAAATATTAAGTTATCCCGGAACAACCCTAGAACAAGCACGAAATGCCCTAAGTTTTTTGGATGATAAAGCTTTCTTGAATAATTTGCTATTGGATGAAACTGAAGATATAGAGTTTTCTTTTAAAATAGGTAAAGATGAAACATGTGGCATAGATCAATGCGCCATAATGACTGCGAAATATAAAATAAATGGTAAAGAAATTGGTCAGGCTGGTGTAATTGGACCAGAAAGAATGGATTATGGCAAAGTAATGAGTGTATTGTCCTATTTAGGCAGGTCAATTGATTATATCTCGACTAACAAAGATAATATTGGTCCTAGTAATGAAAAGGAGAATAATTAAGAGAGAGTATGGCGAAAAAAAATGATGATGAAAAAAACGATATTTTAAATGATAAGCAACCAGATAATTCGGGTGTTAGTTCTAGCGATGCCTCAAACATAAATGAGTCTACTGATGACGCCAAAAAAGAAAGTGCTAATTTAGATGCAAAAGATCTACTTATTAATGAATTAAACTTACGTTTGGAAGAATATAAGCTCACAGCGCAGAGATTGCAAGCGGAATTTGAAAATTATAGAAAAAGAAACGATGAAGCAAAAAAATCCCAGAGATTTGATGTGACTAACGATGTATTGTTAGATTTTTTAACGGTTTTAGATTCTGTTAATTGTGCTTTAAATATTGTTAAAGAGGAATCATTAAGAGAAGGAATTAATTTGATTGCTAAACAATTTAATGCTCTTTTATCTAGCTATGAAGTATTAGAAATAGATCCCTTAAATAGCAAGTTTGACCCAATGTTTCATAATGCTATTATGCAAATTGATAATCCTGAAAGTGTCGGAAATGTAGTCCAAGTATTTCAAAAAGGTTATATAAGAAAAGGTAAAGTATTAAGATATGCAACAGTAAAAGTTGCAGTATAATAAATTTTTAAAGGAGAAAGAATATGTCAAAAATTATTGGAATTGATTTAGGAACAACAAACTCAGTTGTGGCAGTAATGGAAGGTGGAGAAGCAACGGTTATAGTTAATGCTGAAGGGAATAGAACTACACCATCTGTTGTTGGTTTCACAAAAGATGGAGAAAGATTAGTTGGACAAGTGGCAAAACGTCAAGCAATTGTTAACCCTGATCGGACAATTAGCTCTATCAAAAGAGAAATGGGTACAAATTACACTGTAGTTATAGATGAAAAGAAGTTTACACCACCAGAAATTTCAGCGATGATTTTAACCAAATTAAAGAACGATGCTGAAGCCTATCTTGGACAAAAAGTTACAAAGGCAGTAATTACTGTGCCTGCATATTTTTCTGACAGCCAACGTCAAGCGACTAAAGATGCTGGAAAAATTGCTGGATTAGAAGTCTTGAGAATAATTAATGAACCAACTGCAGCAGCATTTGCTTATGGACTTGATAAAAAGGCCCAAAAAATACTTGTTTACGATTTAGGTGGTGGAACATTCGATGTTTCCATTCTCGATATTGGAGATGGAGTTGTTGAGGTGTTAGCAACTAATGGAAATACTAGACTAGGTGGAGATGATTTTGATAAAAAAGTTATGGATTGGGTAGTTGAAGAATTTAAAAAATCAACTGGAATAGATTTATCAAAAGATAAAATGGCAATGCAAAGAGTCAAGGAAGCCTCCGAAAAGGCTAAAATTGAGTTGTCTGGTATTAATAAAGTTAATATTAATCTACCTTTTATTACAAGTAATGAAAATGGTCCTCAGCACATTGATATGGACTTAACACGTGCTAAATTCGATGATATGACAGCTGGTTTAGTTAAAGCTACGATTGCTCCACTTTTACAAGCCTTAAAGGACTCTAAACTCTCAACAAAAGAAATTGAAAAAGTGTTACTTGTTGGTGGATCTACTAGAATACCCGCAGTAGTAGAAGCTGTTAAGAATGTTATGGGACAAGAGCCATATAAAGGAATTAACCCAGACGAATGTGTAGCCCTAGGAGCTGCAATTCAAGGCGGAGTTCTAGCCGGAGAAGTTAAAGATATATTATTATTAGATGTCACCCCATTATCTCTTGGTATAGAAACTTTAGGTGGAGTATTTACAAAACTTATTGAAAGAAATACAACAATTCCGACAAAAAAATCACAAGTTTTCTCTACAGCAACCGATAATCAAACATCTGTTGATGTTCATGTCCTTCAAGGTGAAAGGGCAATGGCAAATGATAATAAAACACTTGGAAGATTTGAGCTAACTGGTATTCCTCCTGCAATGAGAGGCATCCCACAAATAGAAGTATCTTTTGAGATTGACCAAAACGGAATTGTATCTGTATCTGCAGTTGACAAAGGAACAAATAAATCGGCTAATATTACAATCACTGCATCATCAAATCTCTCTAAAGAAGATGTTGATAAAGCTGTTAAAGAAGCTGAGAAGTTTGCAGATGAAGATAAAAAACGCAGAGATTTGGTTGATATGAAAAACACAACTGAACAACTTATTTTAGCTATTGATAAAACAGTTGCAGAAAGTTCTGAGAAAATTAGTGCTGAGGATTTGGAAGTTCTAAAAAATGCAGCAACCGAAGCAAAAGAGAAATTATCAAAAGCTGAGGATGTTGAAACAGTCAAACAGATTACAGAGGAACTTTCCAAAGTAACTAACCCCATTTTTAGCAAATTATATAAACAAGAACAAGACAATAAGCATGAAGAAAACCCTGGAGATGAAAATGGCCCAACTATTAATGTTGACCCAGATGATATAAACTAAATATATGGAAAAAGATTATTATAAAATTTTAGGTATTAGTCGTGATGCTAACGCGGACGAAATAAAGTCCGCGTATCGCAATATGGCGAAAAAATGGCATCCTGATGTTTTTGCTACTGATTCTGAACAAAAAAGAAACGAGGCAAAAGATAAATTTACTGAAATTCAGCATGCTTACAGTGTATTATCTGATCCGCAAAAAAAAGCCGCATACGACCAATTTGGAAGTGAAGATGGCCCTCAAATGGGTTCAGGGAGTGGGTTTAGTGGTTTTACGGGAGGGTTTGGTGATATCTTTGGTGATTTATTTAATGCTTTTGGTGGTGGAGAAACTAGGGGTAGCTCAAGAGGTGCATCAAGTCAAAGAATTGGAGATGATATTGAGATTCAGCTTGTTTTAACTTTTGAGGAAGCATGTTTTGGGGTTGAGAAGGAAATCTCATATAAAAGGGTCGAAAATTGTGCTAAATGTAAAGGAACTGGTGCTAAAGATGGTTCATCTTATACTAATTGTTCAAGTTGTAATGGAAGTGGGAGCGTATCAGTAGATCAGAGAACTATGTTTGGCGTTATGAGAAGTAGGCAAGTATGCCCTAAATGTGGTGGAAAGGGGAAAATTATTATTGACCAATGTCCCGAATGTAGTGGAGTAGGAAAGATAAAGAAGCAAAAAACAATCAAGGTTAAAATACCTGCTGGAGTTGATAACAATCAAATGCTTACCGTAAGTAGTGAAGGTAATGCAGGATACAATGGTGGTTTAAACGGTAATTTGATTGTTGTATTTAAAGTGCTTCCACATAAATTATTTGTAAGAAGTGGATTTGATCTAAATTATGACTTACCTATAAAAGTTACTCAGGCAATTTTAGGTGATAAAATATCTATACCAACAATTAATGGTGAAAAAGTTACAATCGATATCCCAGAGGGGACAGAAGATGGAACAATAATAAAAATTAAGAAAAGAGGAATTAAATATCTTAGAAAAGACATATATGGAGACCTATATGTAAAAATAGTTATTGATATGCCTAAAAACCTCTCAACAAAACAGAAAAAAGCCTTGAAGGATAGTCTTGACTTAATAGATAGTGCAACTTACTCAAAAGTTGATAAATTCAATAATACTATAAAAAATATTTGATATTATAAAGATTAATATTGCTTTATTATACGTTATATTATTTACCAAGGAAAACATGAAAAAAGAAATAAGCATATTAACTACTAGAGAAGGCGCTGAATTTATTATAAGCGCTTTTTTTTCACAAGGAATTGATGGTTTAAAAATAGATGACCCTAGTACGCTTCAAGAAGTTTTAAGTAATGTGAAAAATTGGGACTATCTTGATAAGAATTTACTGGAAGCTAGTATGAATTTAGATGAAGTAACTATTACTGCATATATAAATAATGATGATGTCGTAAAATTATTGAAGCTTGTTTTAGAAGAAATTTCTTCCATAAAAGGAGTAAACTTTGGAAGGATGAAGGTGGATATTCGGAGTCATCTGGAGACCAACTGGCTTGAAGAGTGGAAGAAATATTATAAACCAATTATTTCTGGTAAATTCCTTGTTATCCCGATTTGGCAAAAACAAGTAACTGAGTATGGTGAAAAAATACCTATATATATCAATCCAGGCAGTGCTTTTGGAACCGGAGAACACGATACTACAAAAATGTGTTTAGAATTAATGTCAGAAGTAAATTTTTCCGGGAAAAACGTTGCTGACGTTGGCTCAGGGAGTGGAATATTAGGAATTGCAGCTTTGAAAAATGGTGCTAATATTTGTACTTTTTTAGATATAGACTCATCCACCTTAATGTCTGCCAAAAATAATT
>CAYMPR010000002.1:51771-79758 GCA_964392385.1 uncultured Christensenellaceae bacterium
CAAAAGAAGGATTTACCCTTGAAAAAGTTTTAGTTTCTAATTCATGGGTTGCTATACTGTTTAGTAGATGAAGTAAGTGTAACATTCTTGGATTGAATTTCTTTTTAGTAGATGAGGGCTAACAATGGAAATCAAAAGATTTTTTGGAAAAAGAAATGGTAGTAACTTTATATTAGAAGAAGATGAATATTACCATTGTGTCAAAGTATCTAGATATAAAGTTGGTTACGATATTATTATTTTCATAGGTAACGGAATAGATTATTATTGTAAAATAATTGATATTAATCAAACAAATGTTATTGCAGAATTAATTTCCGAAAAAGCTAATGACTTTGAAACTCGAGGGAAAATTGTTCTTGCACAAGCGCTTTGCAAGGAATTTGACTTTATTGTCCAAAAAGCAATAGAATTGGGCGTTAGCGAGATTATTCCTTTTACTAGCTCAAGAACTAATGTTAAAGAAATTAAAAAACCAAGGGTAGAAAAGATTATATTAGAAGCAGTGAAGCAATGTGGCAGAGCAGTTATACCGTTTTTAAGTGAAACACTAAAATTTGATGAACTACTATTAAAATATCCTTTATATAAAAATCGCATGTTTTGTTTTGAACAAAGCAAAGAAAAACTACTTAGCTCTCAAATTAGCTGGGTAGATCGAGATGTACTAGTTGTTATTGGTAGTGAGGGTGGGTTTTCAAACGATGAAGTAATAGACGCGAGAAAAGCTGGGTTTAAAGAATGCTCTCTTGGTAAGAGGATACTTAAAGCAGAAACCGCCGCCATTACTTCATTAATTTTAATTATGAATAAGTATGAAGAAATATAGCAGTAAATCTATACTAAGTATTTTCAAAACAATAATTAAGAAGAAATCGAGATAAATTATATATGCAAAAAGTATCTGTTTTTAATATAGGCTGTAAGGTTAATCAATACGAATGTGATTGTATAGAGGCTGTACTCGAGCAAGCAGGTTTAGAAACAACAAATAAATTAGAAATGGCTGATTTTTATGTTATTAATTCTTGTGCAGTAACTATTGAGGCAGAAAGAAAATCTAGACAAATAGTTTCTAGAATTAGAGCTTTAAAGAAAGATGCTATTATTATTGTAACTGGTTGTGCCTCTAAGAAAAACCCAGATTTTTATAATAAACATGGTGTATATTTAGTACCCTCAATAAAAAATAAAAGAGAAGTTATAGAAAAAATTAAGGACATTATCACGGGTAAATCCGATTTACTTACACCCTTTTCCAAAACGGAAAATAATATATACGAAGAAATAAATTGCTTACCTAAGTTCGACCGTACTAGGGCATATATTAAAATACAGGATGGTTGTAATAATTATTGCACTTATTGTATTATTCCTTATCTTAGAGGAGAATCAAGATCGCGAAAAATCTCAAATATTTTACTTGAAGTAAATAATTTATTAGGAAAAACATTGGAAATAGTTTTTACAGGTATTAATCTATCTTCTTTTGGGTTAGATACAAATGAATCATTAACTGAGCTTTTTATTAGTCTAAAAAATATACCGATAAGAATTAGATTAGGTTCTTTTTATGCAGAGGCAATTAATGAAGAGTTATTATATGCAATGAGCCAATTACAGAGTTTTTGTCCACATTTTCATTTGTCATTACAAAGTGGAAGCAATAAAATTCTTAAAGATATGAATAGAAAGTATTCTACAGAATTATTCGCTGAAAAAGTAAGACTTATATATAAATATTTTCCTTTAGCCTCTATTACTACGGATATAATAGTAGGCTTTCCAACAGAAAATGATGATGATTTCCAAAATACACTCAAATTTATTACTGAAATTGGCTTTTCCGATTTGCATATTTTCCCTTTTTCGCCAAGGGAAGGGACGATAGCAGGGGAAATGAAACCTATTTCTTCAAATATTATTAATTTAAGAATCAGTTTACTCAATACTTTAAGAGAAAAACTAAATAAAGAATTTTTAATTAAAATGTTATCATTAGAGCAAGGTGTTGTTTTTGAAGAGACTCATGGGGATATAAAAGTTGGATATTCTCAATATTATGCAAGGGTGTACTGTAATACTTCAAAAAATTATTCATTAGTAAAACCCACAAGTATATATAAGGATGGAATAATAGGAGAAGAAATATTATGAAAGATTGTGTTTTTTGTAAAATTGTTTCAGGTGATCTTAAGACTGAAAAACTCTATGAAGATTCCGATATGATTATTATTAAGGATATTAATCCTGAAGCTCAAATACATTTGCTTTTAATACCCAAAATTCATTTTGAAAACATTTCCAATATTAATAAGGAAAACTCCCAATTATTCGGAAAATGTATTTATAAAATTGGTGAAATATATAAAAGTCTTGGTTTATCCGATGGATATAGAATAATTGTTAATAATGGCAAAAATGCATGTCAATCAGTAATGCATACGCATATTCATATTATTGGGGGTGAAAAATTACCATCAAAAATTATTTGATTTCCTTTGTCTATAACGACATATTAATTTTTGGGGGAAACTAATACAAAAAAATCTCCGGTTCAACACCGGAGATAATCTACTATTTATACAATCTTTTTCTAGCAAGCTCTGCCTTTTTCTTCTTCCTGATACTGGGTTTTTCATATGCTTCTTTTCTGCGGAGATAACCGATTGTACCATCGTTTGCGCATTTTTTCTTCCATCTTCTAATCGCGCTGTCAAGAGTCTCATTATCTTTAACATATACGGTTGTCATATTATTCACCCCCTTTTTCTGTATACTGCCTTAGTATAATACTACTATGGAGTCCTTGATGTCAACAATTTTATGAGAATACACGATGAATTGTGGCGTCGCAATGTACTTGTTGGTAATGTTTTAAACATATAATAAAATGATAAGCTAATTAGAAGCACTATATAAAACATAAGAATATCCATAATTTGAAGTTGAATAATAAATTATCACTTTTATAAAAATATATAAGGATTAATTACCTTAACTAGCGTATAAGTAAAAGAACGGAACATTATGAGGATTTATGAATAATTATTCAGATAAGTGGATCGAAGAACTTAAAAGTAAAGTCGATATTGTTAAAGTTATTCAAGACTTTATCTTATTGAACAAAAAAGGGAAAAATTATTGGGCATGTTGTCCTTTTCATAGTGATAAAACGGCTTCTTTTTCAGTAAATGAACAACAACAATTTTATCATTGCTTTGGTTGTCATAAAGCAGGAGATGCAATTAAGTTTATGAGGGAATATCAAAACCTTTCGTTTTCAGAAGCGATTGAGTATTTAGCCAAAAAATTCGGCGTAAAAATTCCTGAAACTGAAGATGACCCCGAGACTGCAAAAAGAAAAAGAATTTTTGCAAAATTGACAGAGGTAAATAAAGCCGCAGCAGAATATTATTACAACTCTCTATTTAGTAAAGAAGGTGAAGTTGCATTTAACTATTTAAGAAATAGGGGGATTTCCGATGCCTCTATTGTTAAATTTGGTTTAGGTTATTCTCCAAGTCTAGATGGATTATTTAATTATCTACAAGCATTAGGTTATTCGGAAAAAACCATGAGAGAAGCAGGTTTAATTAACGAAAAGAGTACGACTGATTTCTTATCGTTTAGGCTAATTGTTCCTATTATTAATATTAATGGTAACGTATTAGGCTTTGGCGGAAGAATTTTAGAAAAAGGTGTAGACTCAAAATATAAAAATACTGCACAAACAATAGTATTTGATAAAAGAGAGAATCTTTTTGGGATTAATATTATAAAAAAACTTCGTAAGGAAAGAGAAGAGATAAACTCGCTAATTCTAGTTGAGGGTTACATGGATGTTATTACTTTAAACCAAGCTGGAATTACTAATGTAATAGCTTCTATGGGTACATCGCTAACGATTGAACAATGCAAGGCTATATCAAAAAACAAAATCTATACTGTATATGTTTGTTATGATGGAGATGGGGCAGGCAAAATGGCAACCTGGCGATCATTAGATATGTTAGCGAGTGCTAATTTAGAAGTAAGAGTTATTTCAATTCCAGATAATTTAGACCCAGATGACTATGTGAGAAAATATGGTGCTGACGAATTTAAGAAACTTATAGACTACGCTCTTCCACTCATTGAGTATAAAATTAGAAAAATAGCCGTTAAGTATGATTTGGAAAAATATGATGGCAAAGAAAAATTTACAAATGAAGCATTACTAGTTCTTGAGCCTTTGGATAAAATTACACAAACAATTTATGCTGAGCTTATTGCTAAATTGGCTAATATTCCTAAAGAAGCTATTTTTAATAAGCTTAATGTTAACAATAAGAGTGATAATAAATTAGAAATAGTCCCTGAAAATAAAGCTTTAAATCCAGTAATTAATGATCCCTTACCCGAGGCAAGAAGATTTATTCTTGCAGCTTGGTTTATGGGATTAACCTTTCTAAAACGCCAGGATTTAAAGGAAATTTATTTCATTAAAGACTCAATTCATTGGCAGATTTTTAAGTATATTGAAACAAAAATACAAGAAAATAAATTACCTATATTCGGTGATTTGTTGTTTGAAAATACTGAGATGGAGGAGGAAATTATTAAAATCGAATCAAAAATGATGGAAATAGATTCAGACACAAAAACTAATGTAAAATATTATGAATGCATAAAAAAATTAGAAGAAAAATACATTGATAATGAAATTGATTTACTTACTCAAAAAATTAAAAGTGAGAAAGATTCCGCTAAAAAAACCGACATATATCAAGAATTGACCAATTTATTAAAAAATAAGGAGAAGCTATGAACGAAAGAGAAGATTTAATCAAAACTACTGCAGAGAAATTATTTATACAATATTCTGCTAAAGGAAGTTTAACCGCTGATGAACTAAGTATAGGCATACAAAAACTTGATTTAAATCCTGAAGAAATGGGTTTACTATATTCAGATTTAAAAGAGCGTGGCATAAATATTATTGAAACGGCTGATATTGAAGCTCAAGCAGAAATATATGAAAAAATATGCAGAGAGGTAAACGTTGGTGACAGTGTTAAGATGTATTTAAAAGACATTGGCAGAGTTCCTCTGCTTTCGCCTGAAGAAGAGCTTGATATAGCCAGAAAAGTTGCAGAGTGTGATGCCGACGCTAAGCAAAGGCTGATAATTGCTAACCTCAGATTAGTGGTTAGCATTGCTAAAAGATATACCGGAAGGGGAATGTCTTTCCTCGATTTAATACAAGAAGGTAATCTTGGTTTAATGAAAGCAGTTGAAAAGTTTGACTGTGAAAAGGGGTTTAAGTTTTCGACCTATGCTACCTGGTGGATAAGACAAGCAATAACGCGCTCTATAGCCGATCAAGCAAGAACCATAAGAATCCCCGTACATATGGTTGAAACAATTAATAAACTTACAAAAATTCAAAGAGCATTACTACAAGTTCTAGGAAGAGAACCTACAGTTTCTGAGGTTGCTGAAGAAATGGGCATACCAGAGTCTAAGGTTATAGAAATCCAACAAGTTGCACAAGAACCTGTTTCTCTTGAGACACCCATTGGTGAAGAGGATGATAGTCATTTAGGTGACTTTATTGAAGATACTAATGCTGTTTCTCCTATTGAGGTCGCTGAAACTAATATGTTAAAAGAGGAATTAAATAGGGTGTTAGATACGCTAAATCCAAGAGAAGCGATGGTCTTAATTTTAAGGTACGGATTAAGAGACAATAAACCACGTACACTTGAGGAAGTAGGAAAAGTATTTAATGTTACTAGAGAAAGAATTAGGCAAATAGAAGCAAAAGCAATTAGAAGGCTAAAAAATCCAAGCCGTTCAAAAAAACTTATAGATTTTATTGAGAAATAATAGATGATTCTTAAAGAACTAACTTCAGTGATTGAATCTTTTGCGCCACTTGATATTGCCGAGGAGTATGATAACTCAGGCTTAATATATGGTGATTACAACTCAACGATTCTAAACATTCTACTTACTATCGATCTAACTCCTAAAGTAGCTATTGAGGCTGTTAATAATAATTGCAATTTAATTATTGAACATCATCCATCTATTTTTTCCCCAATAAAAAAATTAGATATCAGTTTACCTACCATAAAGGCTTTAGATATTTGTATTAAAAATAATATTGCTATATATTCTTCGCATACTAACTTAGATTTAGCAAAAAATGGTCTGAATGATCTTTTCGCATATGTCATTGGGATTAAAGAGATTGAATATAGTCTTTCAAGTGCTACAAGTCCAAGAGTTGGTAAACTAGAAGAGCCCATCAAATTAGGGGAATATTTAGAGCTTCTCAAAAAATCGCTTGAAGACCCCAATGTTTTCTATGTTGGGAATAAGGAAAAAATAATTCAAACAGTTGCTTGTGTAAATGGAGCTGGGGCTACAGAAAACAACATAAATTTTTCAATTAATGCTGGAGCTGATGTTTTTGTAAGTTCAGAATTTAAACACCATCTACTTAGATTTGCAAAAGATATCGATTATGCTATAATTTCAGTTAGCCATTTTAAAAGTGAAATAATGTTTTATGGCCTTATGAAAAATATAATACTAAGTGTTTTCCCTGAAGCTAATATTATAGAAGCAATAAATTGTGAAGATCCATTGGAAAAATAAGGAGAAAAATGAATATTGAATCATTAATTGAATACCAGAATCGTGAAATTAAATTTCATAATGATTATATGAAATATGTTAAAAATGAGTATTATGTACAATATAATCAAAAAAAAGCTGATTTTATAAAAAAGAGAGATGAATTACAAAGAAATGAAGAAACCTTGATCAAAGAGGGTTCTAAATCTGATGGTTTTACCAAAGAGTATGATTATATTTCTTCTGAAATTGATAGAATTAGCGAACAAGTAGAATTATGTAATTCTCTTGAAGATACACAAATGATTGAAGAAAAAATACTTGAGATAAACGATAAAATATATAGATTAAATTATTTTATAAAAGATATGGAAAATCAAGAGACTACAAGAGAAAAATTAGAGGCCCAAAAAACACAGTTATTACTTTTGGAAAATGATATTAAAGATTGCTATCCAAATTATTTAGAACTAAAAAAATTATTTGATGAAAGAATTAAAGATGTAGCGATTAGAGAGATAAATGAGATTAAAAATAAACTTTCTAGTGAAGAAATAGCCGCCTATGAAAATGCGAAAAAAGCTAATACTAGTCCACCATATATTAGCGAATATAAAAATGGTTTTTGCTATGGTTGCTATAAAGATGTATCTGCGGAAGTTGGTAGAGAAATTTTAAAATCTGGTTCCTGTATTTGCCCAGTGTGTCATAGGATAGTATACATTAAAAAATAAGGAGATATCGACTTGGCCAAGCTTAATGAAAATTATTTAAAACTAAAAGAAAATTATTTATTTTCTGATATTGCAAGAAAAGTAAAAGATTTTAAAATTAACAACCCTGAAGCTAATGTAATAAAAATGGGAATTGGGGATGTAACTTTGCCACTATCTGAAAAAGTCGTTAAAGCTCTAAGCAGAGCTTCCTTAGAAATGGGGGTTAAAGAAACTTTTCGTGGATATGGCGATGAACAAGGTTATTCTTTTCTACAAGAGGCAATTAAAAATTATTACATTAGAATATCAAATGTAAACATTGATTTGGATGAAATTTTTATATCCGATGGAGCAAAAAGTGATATAGGAAATTTTACCGAGCTTTTTTCAGATAATAATATAATTCTTATCCCAGATCCAGTTTACCCAGTATATTTAGATAGTAATCTTATGTTTGGAAGAAAGATTGTATTTATTGATGGCAATACGGATAACCATTTTCTTCCTATGCCATATGAAGGTCTTAAAGCAGATATAATTTATCTTTGTTCTCCCAATAATCCAACAGGCGCCGTGTATAATCACGAACAGTTAAGAGAATGGGTGGATTTTGCGTTAAAGTCAAACGCAATTATATTTTTTGATAGTGCATATGAAGCTTTTGTCGTTGATAGTAAATTGCCTAGATCTATATATGAAGTTAAAGGTGCAAAAGAATGCGCTATAGAATTTTGTTCTCTAAGTAAAACAGCTGGTTTTACTGGTACAAGATGTGGATACACTGTTGTACCCAAAAATATAACTCAAAATGGGATGATGCTGAATAAAATGTGGAGAAGACGCCAAACCACAAAGTTTAACGGCACATCTTACATCGTTCAAAGAGGAGCAGAAGCAGCATTATCTTTAGAAGGCACTAAACAATGTCAAAACAACATATCATACTACCGGAAGAATGCTTCTATTATATCTAAAACCCTTGATGAAATTAATATTTGGTATACTGGCGGTATTAATTCCCCATATGTTTGGCTAAATTGTGGTATGAATAGCTGGGAATTCTTTGATTTATTGCTAAAAAAAGCCAATGTTGTAGGAACGCCAGGAAGTGGTTTTGGAAAATGCGGAGAAGGTTTTTTTAGACTTACTGCCTTCAATTCTCTTGAAAATACAATTGAGGCAATGCAAAGAATTAAAGATATTTTCAATAATTTAATCTAATAATTATTTACTTCTGCATAGATTTTATGCACTGTAAACTTATTATTATAAACATTATTTGTTTAGTCATTAAATCTTATGATATAATGACTTTATTAATTATTATAGGGTGATTTATGAAAGATTTTTGGCGCAAACCACATGTATATAATGTAAATTCGATTGATAGATATGCATCAGGATTTCCCTTAAGCGAAAATAACATCTTTAAAACTCTAGACTTAAACGGGGAATGGAAATTTAAGTATTGTCCTTCAGTAGTAGATATTCCAGAAGGTTTTGAGACACTTGAGGCTTTAAATTTAGATTTTGATACTATCAATTTACCTAATGAATGGCAAATACTTGGTTATGATACCCCTATTTATTCCAACATTAGATATCCCTATGCTTTAGAATCCATTAATTTGTTATCTATCCCCAAGGTTTACCCCGAAAAAACCTCTGCAGGCTGTTATGTAAAAGAATTTTTCGTTAATGAAATAAACGATGAAATATTTATAAATTTTGCTGGCGTTAATCCTTGTGCAGAAGTCTATATAAATGGAAATTTCGTAGGATATTCAGAAGATGCATTTGATGAACAAGAATATAATATAACCAATTTTATCGTAAAAGGTGAAAATAAGTTAGCTGTAATTGTATACAGATATTGCACTGGTAGTTATTTAGAAGATCAGGATATGTGGAGATTGTCTGGCATATTTAGAGATGTAAATATTATTTTTAAGCCCAAAATTGAAATTTCTGATATGTTTTTCCACAGTACTCTATCAAATGATTATAGCAATGCAAAATTTAATGCCAAAATTAAATTATTATCACATGGCATAAAAGGCTTGGATTTAAAAATTAAATTATTATTGTACGATAATAATGCAAATTTACAATTTGATGAAACAATATTAGTTGGCCCTTTAGCGCTAAATGAAGAAAAAATTATTGATTTTTCAAAAGAAGTTAATGATTTTTTATTGTGGTCACACGAGAGTCCCAATTTATATCACATTATTGTTGAACTTTATGATTCAAATTTATTCCTTGATAAAAGAATATCTAATTTTGGGTTTAGAGAAATCAAAATAGTTCCTTTTGAAAACGGGAAAGGACCATTTATCCTTCTTAATGGAAAACCATTAAAGTTTTGTGGTGTAAATAGGCATGATTTTCACCCAGAGTATGGGCATGCTGTCCCTGCCCATTTAATTGAAAAGGATATACAGCTTTGTAAAGCCAACAATATAACAGCAATTAGAACATCACATTATCCAAATCCCAAGATTTTTTATGATTTGTGTGATAGATATGGCATTCTAGTAATATGCGAAAATAATTTAGAGACACATGGGCTTGCATTCCTGATTCCTAGAAACAATCTCAAGTGGACAGATGAATGTTGCTATAGAATAAGAAATATGGTAAACACGCATAAAAACCATCCTTCAATTATCTCTTGGTCTCTTGGAAATGAATCTGGATTTGGAAGTTCATTTATTACAATGCGTCAAGAAGTGCTAAAAATAGATAGTAGTAGATTTATTCACTATGAACCAGACACCACTGGAAAATGCAGCGATGTTCTCTCTGAGATGTATGCTAAACTGGAAAAAATGCCCAAAATAGGTGAAAATAAACCTATAGTTCATTGTCAAGCTCTTTGGAATCCTCTAGGGACAAAGATGAGCCCAGAAAAATATAAGGACTTACCATTTATGCAATGCGAATATTCCCATGCAATGGGGAATAGTTTGGGTAATTTTTCCGATTATTGGGATTTGTTTAAAAAATATGATCGTCTTGCAGGTGGCTTTATTTGGGATTTTGCGGACCAGACAATCAAAGTAGTTAAAGATGGAGTTGTTGAGTGGAGATATGGTGGGGATTTTGGCGATAAACCTAATGATTCTAATTTTGCCTTTAATGGTATTTTTAGAGGCGATAGAACACCCAATCCATCTCTTTATGAAGTTAAAAAACAATATCAGCAAGTAGACATAGCATTTTCTGGATACAAATTAGTGTTTTTTAATCGTTTTCTGTTCACAAATTTATCGAAATTTAAATGCCAAATCGAAATAATTATTGATGGAAAGATTTTAGACAAGACTTTGTTGGAAATGCCATCTATACCCCCAAACTCAATGGGCGATTTAGAGCTTCCACTTAATGAAATTTATGAAGGCGACGATGTATCATTGTTAGTTTCATTGATTACTACTGAAAATAATGATTTTTCTCAGATAGGTCATATTATTGCTTACGAACAATTATTTATTAAAGGCACAGATTTTAAATTAAAGGATATTGTTAGCGAAAGTAATTATAGTGAAAATGAAGTTGAAATAGTGGTTGCTTTTGGAGAGTGTAAAGCCATTATAGATAAAAAAACAGGATTGATTTTAAGCGTAAGTAAATGTGGCGAAGAAAAGATAAAGGATCCAATTAAGCCAAATTTTGTAAGGGCAGCAATCGATAATGATAGATTACCGCAAGTGCCGATACCTATTGTAAGATGGATCTTAGGTGTTGGTAGATTTAAAAAAGCTATGAGTAAATTGCGTGTAAAGAAAATTAATGTCTATTCAACAGATGATAAGTTTTCAGTATCTATTGAATGGCGCATGCCTTTTTTAAGATCGCTAAGAACTACATATAAGTTCAATATAGACAGCTCTATTGATATTGAGATGAGTTTAGTGTCAAATCGAGAACTTGAAAGATTTGGTTTTACATTTGGTCTAAGAGATAATGTCGATGGTATTATCTTTCATGCAAGGGGCCCATTTGAAAATTATTGTGATAGAAAAACTGCAGCAATATTAAAAATATTTAATGGAATGGCGGAAGATTTTCTGCACGACTACTTATATCCGCAGGAAAATGGTGGTCATACAGATGCACGATTTTTGGAAATAGGGGGAGATAAGGGAATTAGGGTTGATGCAAAAGAAAGTCCTTTTGAGTTTACAATACACCCTTATACTTATCAAATGTTAGAAGAAGCAAAACATTTACATCAGCTAAAAAGTCTTAATTATTTAACTGTTTGTATTGATGGAAAACAACGAGGAGTTGGAGGAGATATTCCAGCTCTCGCCTCTTTGAAGCCCAAATATAAAATACTACCTTATCAAGTACATTCAATGAAGTTTAGAATATCGTTTAAATAGAGGTGTGAATGCTAGGTTTAGTTCTTGAAGGTGGTGGCGCAAAAGGTGCATTCCATGCTGGTGCAGTAAAAGCACTCATAGAAAGAGGATATGTTTTTGATGGGGTGGCTGGAGCATCAATCGGGGCATTGAATGGTGCTATGATAGCGCAAGGTGATTTCGATAAATGCTATAAATTATGGGAAAATATTTTACCTTCAACTTTTTTAGACGTAGAAGATGATAAGTTCAATCAACTATTTGATGGAGATTTCGAAAAAAATGATTTTTCATATGCAATTAAGTTGGCCAAAAATGCAATTTTAAACAAAGGCCTTTCAATGGAAAAAGTTGAATTAATAGTAAACCAAAATGTTTCTGAAAATAAGCTATTACTATCTAATACAGATTATTGTTTGGTAACAGTAAATGTTTCTGATAAATGGAAACCGCTTGAGCTTTTTAAAGAAGATATACCATCTGGATTCTTAAATAAATATATTTTAGCAAGTGCATATTATCCTGCATTTAATCGTCCTAAAATACAAGGTAATGCTTATATGGATGGCGGTATGTATGACAATTGTCCAATCAATCCTCTCATTAGAAGAGGATATAATGAGATTATTGCAATTAGAACCATGAGTAAAATGCCTAATCAAAGAGTTATTGATAAAACCATAAAAATTGACTACATTTTGCCAAGTGTTAAATTAGGAAAAACTTTAGATATGAGAAACGCAAAGGTTAAATATAATCTTAATCTAGGATATTTTGATGGGCTTAGATTTACTGACGGTCTTTTAGGAACAAACTATTATATTAAGCCTTTCACTGAAGATTATTTAATTAACTTATTTGAATCTTTAGATATTGATTTTTTTTCAAAAATGTCCCAATTATTTAATCTAAAAGGGAATAAGAACACTCTTATGATTAAATTTTTATCTGAAGCTAAGAAAATATTGAATATATATAGTCCATATAATTTAATAGATAGTTTTGTTGCTATTTTGGAGAAAATCCTAGCTGCTGATAAAATTGAAAAATTTAGAATATATGACATACTTACATTTATTAGCTTAATAGAAATTGATTATAAAAATATTGAAAATCTTTATAAATCTTCTGAAAGGATTGTAAAAGCGATAGAGTTTTTGAAGTATTATTCCGCACATACTAAATAGAACATTTAAAAATAATTACTTATTAAATATTGATAGTATAATCTATTATCTTGGCATATAATAAAGTAAAATATTTTTTAAGAGGGTTAATGGATGAAAAGTTTGTTTAATAAAAAAAATACTATTGAAAATAAACCAACTGATTATCAAAATAATCTAACAAATGAGCAGAATGAGAATCCTTCAAAAAATATATCAATAAAAAATAATTATTTAGAGAAAATAAAAAAGTTACTTAACAGATGGTTTATACAAGCTTTTAGCGGAATGGCACAAGGGTTATTTGTGACGTTAATAGCTGGTACTATTATTAAACAAATAGGAAAATTAATTCTACAAACTGGAACTGATGCTGGGATATTAGTTGGGAATACTCTAAATATTATTGGTTCAATTGCTTCAATATTAATGGGTGCTGGAATAGGTGCAGGAATTGCTAAATATTTAAAATCCAGCAATTTAGTGATTCTATCTTGTGCGGTAGCGGGGATAATAGGAGCTTTTTCAATTCCATTTATAGAAGGAAGTTGGATAAGCCTTTCAACAATGACTTTGTCTTTAAAATCACCTGGAAATCCAATAGGAGCTTATGTATGCGCATTAATTGCCGCTGAAATAGGTAACTTGGTTTCGGGAAAAACAAAGGTAGATATTTTGGTTGTCCCGTTGACAGTTATAATTATTGCAGCTTTATCAACTTTTGTTGCTTGGCCATTTATTAAATTTGTTGATTTAATTGCGAAAGGCATTGAAATATCTACTTTAGCAACCCCTTTTTTAATGGGAATTATTATAGCTGCAGCTATGGGACTTTTATTGACCCTTCCTACATCATCAGCCGCTATTTGGATAGCTATTGCATCGACAGCGCCATCTTCCGAAGCAATGCTTATTGCAGGAGGAGCAGCTTGCGTTGGATGTTGTGCCCATATGGTAGGCTTTGCTGTATCAAGTTTTAAAGAAAACAAATGGGGTGGACTAGTTGCACAAGGACTTGGAACTAGTATGTTGCAAATCCCTAACCTTATGAAAAACCCTAAAATTCTTATCCCACAAATAGTGTCAAGCATTGTAGTTGGACCTTTAGCCACTACTGTTTTTAAGTTAAAATGTAATGCTAGTGGTGGAGGAATGGGCACAAGTGGTTTAGTGGGAATATTTGGCATGATAGAAGCTTCATCAGGGACTATCCCTGTATGGCAAATGTGGGTTGGAATTTTATTACTTGCTATTATCTTGCCAGCCATTATTTCATTATTCACATGCGAGTTACTTAGAAAAGTCAATTGGATTAAAAAGGATGATATGAAGTTAGAACTATAAAATTTCTATTCTAGTTATAATCTTTAAAATTTGTTATAATACTAGAGTCGTCAAAGCACAGTAAAATTCTTTGTATTTAGTAATTTAATTATATTTATTTTAAGGTTTTTAATGAAAACAGAAAAAATAGTTTTAATTGATAGCAATAGTTTAATTAATAGAGCTTTTTATGCCCTCCCTCAACTTACAAATAGTAAGGGTATTGTAACAAATGCTATATATGGCTATTTGTCTATGTTAATTAAATTAATTGAGGATGAAGATCCTACGCATATTTGCGCGATTTTTGATGTAAAAGGTCCAACTTTCAGAAATGATATTTATCCTGAATATAAAGGGACTAGAAAACCAATGCCTGAGGAATTATCTGTTCAATTTCCCTTATTGAAGGAATTACTTTCTTCTTTAGGAATTTATGTTCTTGAGAAAAAAGGTTATGAAGCAGATGATTTAATTGGTACTTTGGCAAAAAGATATAATGAAGAAGTTATTATTGTTAGTGGCGATAGAGATGTTTTGCAACTAGTTGATTCTTCCACTAGAGTATATATTACAAAAAAAGGGGTTTCTGATGTAATTATATATGATCTTGAGAAACTAAAAGAAGAAAATTTTACACCCAATAAAATAATTGAATATAAAGCTCTTGCTGGAGATCATTCCGATAATATTCCAGGCGCACCTGGGGTTGGCGATAAAACAGCCGTTAAATTACTTGAACAATTCAGCTCTGTTGAGGAGATTATCGAAAAATCGGGGAATATTCCTGGAAAACTTGGCGATAATATTAAAAAGAACAAAGATTTGATTTTGTTATCAAAAAGGCTAGCAACAATAGATACAAATGTCCCCGTTAATTTAACTTTATCACAAATTATCTTCAACAAAAAAGCAAAGGACGATTTTTTTTCACTCTTGAATTTTTTGGAAATTAAAACATTGGTCTCTAGATTCAGCACAATATTAGGTCTAAATGGTGAACAAGATAATAATGTAGCGACCCCTAAAAAAGAAAACGCTTTTGGAGTTAATGAAAAAACTCAAGGGATTATTGAAGATAAAATTAATATAAAGAATAAGTTTGACCCTTTACTGTTTTTAAATAAAAGAGGCCCTATACAATTATCGAAGGATATTTTATTTAAAGAGATTAATGATTTAATCCAATTGAAAGATATTTTGGATAACAATAAATCAAAAATAATATCTATATATTTTAGTGATTTAATTAGTTTTGCTTTTGATGAAAAAATTGTATATATAATAAAATGCAAAGAAGATCTAATTGATAACTTTCTACCATTTGAGGAAGCTTTATTATGTTTTAGGGACATATTAGCAAGTAATTCTATAGTGAAAATTCTATTCGACGTAAAAGGGCAAAAACATAAGTTAAAAAGGCTTAATTTATCCATTAACTTTCCCTATGAAGATTTAATGTTGAAAGAATATCTTTTGCGTAGCCATATTTCGTATAAAAGCGAAAAAGACTATTTAGCCCAAAATAATATCGAAAAAGAATATTTAGCTCCATCCCTGTATTTAAAAATTAATTTAATACAAGATAGGGAGCTTGAAGTACTTGATTTAGTTAATTTATATAAAGAGATGGAATTACCGCTAATAGAGATACTTTTTGACATGGAGATTGCTGGCTTTAACGTTGATCAAAAAGTATTGCTTGAACTTTCAATTAGATTTAATAAGGAATTAGAGGAATTAACTACAGAAATTTTTAAAATTGCTGGCACAGAATTTAATATTAATTCTCCAAAACAACTTGCAGAAGTTCTTTTTGATGTAATGAAGTTAAAACCTTTGGGTAAGAACAAAAAAGGCGGTTATTCTGTGGATGTTGATGTTTTAGAAAGTATCGATCATCCCATAGCAACATATTTACTTAGATATAGGAAAATGAAAAAACTTCAATCAACATATATAGACGGCATGAAAAATTTTATAGATGTTAAGACTGGGAAAATACATACTATTTTCCAACAGTGTGTTACTACTACTGGGCGTCTATCGTCTACAGATCCAAACATGCAAAACATCCCTGTTAGAAATGAAGAAGGGAGAGAAATTCGCAAAATGTTAATTCCATCGCAAGGAAACATTTTAGTCACTGCAGACTATTCTCAGATTGAGTTGAGATTATTAGCTCATTTTTCTAAAGATGAAGCTCTAATAAATTCTTATAATAACAATGAGGATATTCATGCGAGTACCGCATCAAAAATTTTTGGAATTAAAATTGGAGAAGTAGACTCAAATATGAGAAGGGCAGCAAAGGCAATCAATTTTGGGATAATTTATGGAATAAGTCCTTACGGATTATCTAAAAATATTGGTTCAACAGTTAAGGAAGCAAAAGATTTTGTTGATAAATATTTTCAAGTACATCCTTCAGTAAAACTATTTATGCACCAGAACGAAAAGTACGCTTCAGATAATTATTATATTAGAAGTTTTTCTAATAGAATTAGGTTTTTCCCTGAATTTTCTAGTGGCAATATTTATGATAAAAATTTTGCATCTCGTGCTGCTATGAATATGCCTTTACAAGGTTCTTCCTCTGATATAATTAAAATAGCGATGCTAAATGTATATAATTGTCTTAAAAAAGCAAATTATAAAGCAAAATTGATTCTACAGGTTCACGATGAGCTTATTCTTGATGTTCCAAAAGATGAAGAGGTTTCCGTAAGAAATATACTTGTTGATTGCATGGAAAACGCCGTAAATCTTTCTGTACCGTTAATTGTTGATACTAAAACTGGATTAGATTGGTTCCAGGCGAGTTAGGTGGTTTATGAACATCGCAATTGTTGGTGGTATTGCTAGCGGAAAAAGCGAAGTATTAAAAACCCTAAAATCATTAGGGGCGTTTGTTATTTCTGCTGATGAAATCAATAGAGGTCTATTGATTGATAATAATTATGTTGAAAAGATTAAACTATTTTTCCCCGAAGCAGTAATAGATGGTAAAATTGATAAATTCATTTTAAAAAAAATTATTTTTTCAAATGATTTATATAGAAAAAAGTTAAATGAAATTTCACACCCCATAATTCACGATAAAATTCTATCTTTGATAGATTCTTCGAAAATTAACTTTATTGAAATACCTTTATTTATAGAAGCAAATTATTCGAATATGTTTGATTATGTTTGGGCAATTAAATCATCTAAAATGAATAGATTATTAAGGCTTACATGTAGAGATAATATTAGTAGAACCCAAGCAATTGACATAATGGAAATACAGCATAATGAAGATAAAGTGTATGAAATTGCTAACGAAATTATAATAAATGACTCAGACATTAATTCGCTTAAAACTAAAGTTAAAAAATTGTACGATAAGTTAATTTCAAGTATTAATTAATTTATTTCTTAGTAATATTATGAAATAGTTGTGTTGATTAATCTTTGATGATTTTAGAAAAAAATTATATTCTCTAGTTATTCTAGAAATAATTTGTTTGGCAATACTTTTATAATAAAATAACTAAATATTCCGACTACCCCACCTGATAATATCCCTGCAATCAATAAATAGGGTATATAAAGGTATACTACATTACTCCCCATTAATATTGAGGCAATTACTACTTGTACAATATTATGAGTAATAGCGGATATGATACTTATAGAAGGAATACTAACTTTTTTTAAAAACATTAATATAATAGTCAAACCAAGAGATACAAGAGATGCTGGTAAAGAATAAAAAACCATAATGATATTCCCTGTAAATAAAGGAACAATTATTGATTTTAGTAGGGCAATAATTAATGATGCTCTAATATCAATTAATAAAATAGAAAGAATAATAATTATATTAGATAACCCTATTCTAAAAAAAGGTAGATAAGGAAATATTGGGGGAATGATTGCCTCTAAATATCCCACTATTAGTGCAAAGGAAAGAAGCAATGCTGTATAGGAAATTTTCATTAAAACATATTTATTTTTCATTTATCAACCTGTAATATATATATTTGAGTTATTACTCTTTATTATTATCAAAATTTTTTTAGGCGCACATATTATTCTTTGTCCAGTTTTACCAATAGGTGGTGTGTTAAGACAAATTTTGTTCTCACAAGTATTTGCGACAACAGAAACACTGCCATCTTCTATTTTGATAATAATTTCCCCTTCTATATCAAGTTTTATCTCTTTGTTTTCGTTTAAGGGATAGGTTGCAATTAAGTGATTTGTTTGGTATATCTCGACATATTCACCCTTTTCGGTAGGGCTAACTGCTATAAGTAAAATAACAGATATTACGATAATACAAATTATGAGGATAAAATCCATAGCTTTAAAAGCTGGAGCTTTTAAAAAATGAGTCCTTAATGATTTGCACTGTTTAATTAAGCTTTTTTTGAAATTATGTATTCTGTTCATATACTAATATATTTATCATCTAAAATAGTTATATCTACCTCGCCATAGGTTTCGTAAGAATTTTCTCGAAACAAGATTGCTTTACAGTCATAATCTTCAAGAATTTTAGTTGTATTAATATTTAAACCATTTATAAAAATTAATGTTGACAGAGCATCGCAGATAGTGGCAGTTGGTCCTATTATGCTGACACTAATAATGGGATTAAGACTAAATAAGCCTGCTGGATATCCGCTATTATCAAAAATATGATGATATCTTTTTCCCTCGAAAAAATAGAATCTTTCATAATCGCCACTCGTAGAAATGGACTCGTTATTTATATTAATTGTTGCGGCAAAAGGATTGCTAGTTGTTTCTCGTGGATTCTTTATATATACCAATATTTCTGAATTTGTACGTATTGTCCCTCCGATATTAATTACTGCTTTATTAAGAAGTTTGGCTTCGTTATAAGCTAAATCACAAGCATATCCTTTTGCTAGTGCCCCAAAATCAATACTAGAACGTTCGTCCGTCTTTGTTAGTGTATTTGCTTCATGATCTAAAACAAAGTTATCAAATTTACAGTATTCTAATGTTTCCTGTATTTGTTCATCAGTTGGTATTTGTGAAGTTGCACCAATATAAGTGGTTGAACCAAAATTCCACATATCCACAACTGGATATATTGCAGGATTAAAACTAGCATCTAATGAATTGAACGTTTTTGATAAATCAAATAGGAATTTTGAATATTCAGAAATAGGTATAGGACTATTAGCTGAGCCTTTGTTCAATAAATAGATTTCACTATCTACTACTGAAGTTGAAATAGAGGATTCTAATTCATCAAATATTTTGAAGATATCTTGGCTAATTTTATTGCTTTTAAATCCTTTAAGTTCTAAATCGCAATTTGTTCCAAAGTATATATTAGAATGAAAACTATTACATCCTGCCAAATTCAATATCGGGGCAATTACGAAGATTATTAAAATCAAGAGAGTAGTGTATTTTTTCACGAAAAATCCTATGTCGAGTCAATTACAAGCAGAGTATAAAAAAGATAATACTAGAAACTAAAAATAAATAATTGGCACTAACTTTATAATGCTTAATAAATTCTTATTAGATAATATTTTAAAAAGATTACTCAGTCTTATTACTTGCTGGTCGTTCATTTCCAAGGTAACAGAAACCAATTGATGAAGGGCCACAGTGAGTACCTATTACGGGGCCAACATTCATATTCAAGATTTCGATATCCGGTCTAGCATTAGCAATTATACTGGAAATATGTAATGCTTCATCTTTACAATTAGCATTCATAATAATTAAGGGTAACTCTGATTTTGTTTTAACACTTTCTATTATTTCCTGCGTCATTAATTTTAGGGCTTTATTTCTACCTGAAATAGATTGAAATGGCTCTAATGTCCCTAAATTTGTTAATTTAATTATTGGTTTAAGTTGAAGGATTCCGCCCATAAAAGCTTTACCTGCAGATAATCTTCCGCTTCGTTTTAAAAAATTTAAATCATCTACAATTAAAGATATATTAATTTTAGGTGATAGTTCATCTAAAATTTTTGAAACTTCTTTGGTGGTTTTTCCCTGGCTTAAAGCTTTTGCCGCGGCAACAACAAGTAATCCAGTTGCCATACTAATAGCTTTTGTGTCATATCTGGTAAATTTTAAATCAGGATACTTAACTTTTAATTCTTCAATAGCTTTATCCATCATGGAGAAAGCAGCGCTAAATTTAGTGCCAAAACTTACATAATAAACCTCATTACCTTTTGCAAATTCTGGTTCGAAATATTCTTTAAATTCTTCACCATTTAATGCAGAAGTTGTAGGAACAAAACCTTCGTTAATTTTATTATAAAACCATGTTTGATCAAAGGTTTGGCCTAAATCGGCATAATATGTTTCTCCACAAATGGAGTAAGGGAATCTAATCGCATTGTTCTCTATACCATACTTTGTTGCAAGAGCTAAATCAACTTCACTATCTGTGTCGTAAAAAAAAGAAATCATTTTATCCTCCGCTATATATTAATATGATAATGTTACCACAGGGTATAAATAAAGTAAAGAAATAGAGAATTATAGTAAATTTCATATAATTGTATTAAATATTATCACTGTATTATACTTTTACTATAGTTAGTAAATAAATAGTTGAGTTTACACTATACTTCTTTACATGCTATAATAATCAATAAAATGGAGGATAGAATGAGTTTAGCAGACACAATATTTATTGAAAACATAAAAGATATACTTAAAAATGGTTATAGTGATGCAGATTTAGATGTTCGTCCAAGATGGTCGGATGGTTCTCCTGCTCACACCATAAAGAAGTTTTGTCTTGTTAATAGGTATAATTTAAGCCAAGAATTTCCCATTTTAACTTTAAGGAAGACGTATTTTTCCAATGCAATTGATGAATTGTTGTGGATATGGCAAAAAAAATCAAACAGAGTATCTGATTTAAAGTCACATATTTGGGATTCATGGGCGAATGAAAATGGAACTATAGGAAAAGCTTATGGTTATCAACTTGGAGTTAAACACCGCTACACAGAAGGTTATTTCGATCAAGTAGATAGAGTTTTGTTTGATCTAAAAAATAATCCCCAATCTAGAAGAATAATGACTAATATTTATGTCCACCAAGATTTATTTGAAATGAATTTATACCCTTGTGCTTATTCTATGACATTTAATGTTACTGGCTCTAAATTGAATGGTATATTGAACCAAAGAAGCCAGGATATGTTAACTGCTAACAATTGGAATGTATTACAATATGCTGTACTTATGCATATGTTTGCTCAAGTTTCAAATCTAGAAGTGGGGGAACTAGTGCACGTTATTTCTGATGCTCATATCTATGATAGACATATTCCTATTGTGGAAGAAATAATTAATAATGTCTCATATCCAGCTCCAAAATTTAATATTAATAAAAGTATAACAAATTTTTATGACTTTACTGTTGCCGATTTTTCATTTGAGAATTATCAATATAACACTATTAATAAAAAAATAGAGGTGGCAATATAATGCAAACTATTGTATGTGTTGATGAAAATTGGGGTATAGGGAAAAACAATGGTTTATTGTTTCATATACCCGCAGATTTGGAATATTTTAAGAAAAAAACTTTTGGGAAAATTATAGTTATGGGGGGGAATACATTATTATCTTTTCCCAAGTCAAAGCCTTTGCCAGGAAGGACAAATATTGTTTTAAGCGATTTGTTTACTAGAGATGATTGTTTGGTTTGCCCAGATTTAGCAACTCTATTTAAAGAACTTAATAAGCATTTAAGCAAAGACATTTATGTTGTGGGCGGTGCGATGTTTTATAAAACAATGTTAGATTATTGTGATTATGCTTATGTAACAAAAGTTAAAGAATCTCGTGAAGATGCTACAGTGTTCTTCCCTAATCTAGATAAACAAGATAATTGGGAGTTAGTAGAGATTAGTGAGGAAATGGAAGATAACGGGTATAAATTCTTTTTTACTAAATATAAAAATAATAAACCTAAAGAATTAAAAATCTAGGAGATTTTTTTATGGACAAGATAATGATGGCCACTCCTTTGGTAGAAATTGATGGCGACGAAATGACCAGAATAATATGGGGAAAGATAAAAGAATTGTTATTATCTCCTTTTTTAGAATTAAACACTATATATTATGATTTAGGGTTAGAAAATAGAGAACGCACTAAGGATCAAGTAACTCTTGATGCAGCCAATGCTATAAAAAAATATGGAGTTGGAGTTAAATGCGCAACGATTACACCTAATGCAGAGAGAGTTAAAGAATATAACTTATCTGAAATGTGGAAATCTCCCAACGGTACAATTAGGGCTATGCTTGATGGTACCGTTTTTAGAACACCAATCATTGTAAATGGAATTAATCCTTTAATATTGCAGTGGACTAAACCCATCATTATTGCACGACATGCATATGGTGATATTTATTCTGGGATAGAAGCTTACATACCCGAAGGTGGTGTGGTAACACTTCATCTCCCTGATGGTAGTGAGAAAATTATAAAAAACTTTAATGGTCCAGGCATTGTTCAAGGAATACATAATACTGATGATAGTATTATTAGTTTTGCCCGCAGTTGTTTTAATTTTGCATTAGACAAAAAAATGGATCTTTGGTTCAGCGCAAAAGATACGATTAGCAAAATATATGACCATCGTTTTAAGGACATATTCCAAAATATTTTTGATACAGAATATAGTCCTAGGTTTAATGAGCAACACATTTCGTATTTTTACACCTTAATTGATGATGCAATAGCAAGAGTATTAAAAAGCTCTGGTGGATTTATTTGGGCATGTAAAAATTATGATGGTGATGTTATGAGTGATATGCTTGCCACTGCATTTGGTTCTCTTGCAATGATGACTTCTGTTTTAGTTTCACCTGACGGTAAGTTCGAATTTGAAGCTGCGCACGGAACTGTTACTCGACATTATTATAATTATATAAAGGGTGAGGAAACTTCTACTAATTCAGTTGCTACAATTTTTGCTTGGACTGGCGCATTAAGAAAACGTGGCCAGTTAGATGATAATTTAGCGCTTATAATATTTGCAAATTGTCTTGAAAAAGCCACAATATCAACAATTGAAAATGGTTTTATGACAAAAGATTTGTTTGCTCTATTTACAAATGATAAAGTTAAGCCAAAAGTGTTAGAGACAATTGAGTTTATAAATCATGTCAAAACTGTTTTGATTAAGCTTTTAGAAGACAATTTATGATTACTATAAAAACCTTTATATCTGGAAGACTTAACAACAATTCTTATTTAATCTATGATATAGAAAAATCAAATAAAGCAATTTTGATAGATCCTGCTCAGAGTTTTGAAGAAGTAAAAGCATTTATTATAAAACAGAATATATCTATTGATTCAATTCTTTTAACTCATGGTCATTTTGATCATATACTTGATGTTCCTATTTGGCAAAAATTAGGAGCAAAAGTTTATGCTCACCCAGCAGAAAATTTTAATCTAGCTAGTGATTTAGCCATTCGACTTCTTAATAAAAACAATAATGGATTAGTAAATATTGATTATAATCTAGAGAAGAACTTAACATTATATTTTGATTTTTGTGAAATAAAAGTGTTACTTACTCCTGGACATACAAAAGGAAGTTTATGTTATATTTTAGATAACAATATTTTCACTGGGGATACATTGTTTAGAGAGTCATATGGAAGAACAGATTTTATAGATGGAAATTTCTCTGAGATTCTAATTTCTATAAAAACGCTTTTTTCGTTTAAGGATAACTTCAATATATTCCCTGGGCACGATGATGTATCAACACTGAATTTTGAAAAAAATAATAATCCTATTAACCAGTTGTTATGAATGAATCAACAAAAAGTTTGCGCTTAAAGGTAGAATTACCATCTTATCTTAACGATTTGCCGGAAGTGCTTAGAGCATTTTCCCCTTTAGTATCAATCACCACTAACCCGTCTAATCCAGAATTTTTAATTAAATTGGAAAGTCATATAGATAAACAAATATATACAATTTCGTATGATAAAAAAGAAATAATTAAAGAATTTGATATTAAATTAAGCAATAATGAAAATTCATTATTAGAGCATAGTTATATTAAAACGGAATGTAAGCGAATACTTTATGAGTTTTGTAGGGAAATTTTTAAAATATCGCTTCCCTATGGTTGCCTAACAGGCGTAAGGCCTACTAAACTATATTACTCACATATTAGTATCTATAGCAACATAAAAGAACATTTTATTAATAGATATTATGTGGAGCCAAAGCGGGCTAAATTAATAGAAGAGGTAGTATTTAATCAAAAAGGAATATATTTACCAAGCGATAAAAATGTAGATTTGTTTTTAAATATTCCGATTTGCCAAACAAAATGTAAATACTGTTCTTTTTCTACTGCTGATTATAATAGTGTTCATAAAGATATACCCGAATATATTGATTGTATGATAGCAGAATTAAAAATTAAGATTGATTATATAAAAAACAATAATTTGATTTTAAGGAGTATTTACGTTGGAGGTGGTACTCCCACCTGTTTGGAAAATGTTTATTTGGAAAAACTACTTTCAATCCTTGATTTTGGAGTTGAGTTTACTGTTGAAGCCGGAAGACCTGATAGCATTACTAAAGAAAAACTAGTTTTATTAAAAAAACTTGGAGTAACTCGAGTTTCTATAAATCCACAATCTTTTAAAGAGGAAACACTAAAATTAATTGGTAGGAATCACAACAATAAGATGTTGTTAGATGCTTATAATATTGCGAGATCAATCGGGTTTGACATAAATATGGACCTAATAATTGGATTACCAGAGGAAACTTTTGAGGATTTTTCTAAAACACTTTCACAAACATTATCTTTGATCCCAGAAAATATTACCGTTCATTCTCTATCTTTAAAAAACGGTTCTTTTTATAAAAACTTTGGTTTAGAAAAAAATATAAGTGGTAATATTAAAATTATGGCTGACTATGCTTATGATACTCTTTTGGAGAATGGATATTTTCCTTACTATATGTATAGACAAAAAAATATGGCTGACAATTTGGAAAATATAGGTTATTCACTAGACAAAAAGCAATGTGTATACAATATTGATTATATGGAAGAGACAAATACGATTATAGGAATAGGCGCAGGAGCTATGTCAAAATTCGTATTTATTGAAGAAAACAGAATCGAAAGAGTTTGTAATAAAAAAGATATAAAATTGTATATAAATGATTGTCAGAAATATAAGAATCTTTAATTAAAAGCGCTTTACACTATAGCATTGATGTGTTAATATAAACCTCGTACCTTTATCTTGGAATATATAAAATATATACTCTATGAACTGGCGAATAATCTCATAATAAAAGGAGTAAACAAAATGACAAAAGAAAAAAGATTGGAAATTATTGCTAAATTTGGAAGAAAAGAAGGAGACACGGGCTCCCCAGAGGTTCAAATTGCATTATTAACAGAGAGAATTACTGAATTAACATTGCATTTGAATAGCCATGTTAAAGATAACCACAGTAGATTAGGATTATTGAAAATGGTTGGACAAAGAAGAAGCTTGTTAGACTATCTAAAAGTTAAAGACGTTGAAAGATATAGACAGATGGTTAGTGAATTGAATCTTCGTAAATAAATAATAAAGAGGGGGAAATTAATCTCCCTCTTTGCAAAATAATATTTCCCAATAGGAAATTTGGAGGAAAAATGAAAAATAGTAGAATTTTTAAAACGATTATTGGTGGTAGAGAAGTTAGTGCTGAAATTGGTGGATACTGTTCCCATAGTAATGGCGAATGCTTTGTAAGATGTGGCGAAACGGTTGTTATGACCAATGTAACTATGTCTAAATCCGTAAGGGATGGTTTGGATTATTTTCCGCTTGGCGTAGATTTTGAAGAAAAAATGTATTCAGTCGGAAAGATTCCGGGTGGATTCAAAAAAAGAGAAGGCCGTCCAAGTGATAAAGCCATTTTAACCTCAAGATTGATTGATAGACCTCTTCGCCCTTTGTTCCCAAAAGGTTTTTATAATGATGTCGCAATAGTTGCAACTGCTTTGTCTGTTGAGCCGAATATTCCGCCAGAAGCTCTAGCGATGCTAGGAAGTTCAATTGCTTTATCGGTTTCGAATATACCTTTTAATGGTCCTACAGGATCTGTTGTTGTTGGATATGTAGGTAATGATTTTATAATTAATCCTGATTGTGAACAAAGAGAAAAGTCAAGGCTTAATTTAACCTTGAGTGGTACTAAAGATGCGATTATGATGGTTGAAGCAGGCGCGAATGAGATTTCCGAAAAAGAAATGTTAGACGCCATAATGTTTGGACATGAAGAAATAAAGAAAATTGTTGCTTGGATCGAAGAAATAGTAAAAGAAGTAGGAGTAGCAAAAAAAGCTTTTGAACCTTGTTTCCCACCTGAAGCGATGAAAAAAGAAGTCCAAGAATATGCTAACGATAAAGTTAATTATATGTTTGCTACAATTGATAGGGCCATAAGAGAGGAAAGAGAAGAAGAAATAACAAAAGATATTCAAGACCATTTTAAAGATATTTACCCCAATAACAAGGCTGATATTGAAGATATACTTTATGGGATGAAGAAAGAATGCGTTAGAGAGATGATAGCCAATAGAGGTGTAAGACCTGATGGAAGAAAATTAACAGAAATTAGACAAATATGGTGTGAAGTTGGATTATTACCAAGGGCACATGGAAGTGCTGTTTTTACTAGAGGGCAAACTCAAGCTTTAACCATAACTACATTAGGGACTATAAGTGACGCTCAAAAACTTGAAGGATTAGATGATGATGTTTTCAAAAGATATATGCATCATTACAACATGCCTCCTTATAGTACAGGAGAAGCTAAATCACTCAAAACTCCTGGGCGAAGAGAAATTGGTCATGGTGCATTGGCTGAAAGAGCACTTGAGCCTGTTCTCCCATCTGAAGAAGCATTCCCTTATGCAATTAGAACAGTTTCAGAAGTAATTTCTAGCAATGGTTCCACTTCTCAAGCAAGTGTGTGCGGAAGTACATTATCTCTTATGGACGCTGGCGTCCCTATTAAAGCTCCAGTAGCAGGTATTGCTATGGGTTTAATAAAAGATGATGTCAATAATAAGCTTCATATCCTAACGGATATTCAAGGTCTTGAGGATTTCTTTGGAGATATGGATTTTAAGGTTGCTGGAACAGCAGAGGGTATTACTGCCATTCAAATGGATATTAAAATCAAAGGAATTAATGAAGAAATATTGACAAAAGCTTTAGAACAAGCTAGACAAGGTCGTTTGTTTATTTTAGGAAAAATGCTGGAAACTCTATCTGCGCCTAGAAAGGAACTAAATCAATATGCGCCTAAGATTATTAGGTTTGATATATCGCCAGACAAAATTAGAGAGGTTATTGGCTCAGGTGGAAAAGTAATTAACAAAATTATTGAAGATACAGGAGTAAAAATTGACATTAGTGATAATGGTCAGGTATTTATTGCTACATCTGATAGCAAAATGGCCGATAAAGCAAAAGGTATAATAATGAGTATCGTCAAAGATCCAGAAATAGGGGATATCTTTGAAGGCCCAGTTGTTAAAATTAGCGATAAAGTAGGCGCTTGGGTAAACTTAGCACCTGGAAAAGATGGGATGATTCATATTAGCAAATTGTCCGACTCTAGAGTAGAAAATGTTAGCGATGTTTTACATGAAAAAGATATAGTAAAAGTCAAGTTAATAAAAATTGATGACAAAGGTAGATTAGACCTAAGGCTTAT
>CAYMPR010000003.1:0-6810 GCA_964392385.1 uncultured Christensenellaceae bacterium
ACATGCTCATATTTTTCTTGGGTTTCATACCCCATATTGTCTATACTTGATGATATTTGGGTAACTGTGTATTTATTGTTTATCTTTGTAGAAGGTTCATACAAATATTTATGGTGTTCTAATTTAGGCGCATCATACGATAAGGGCATTTCTGGTAGAACTTCTCCAGACACTAAAGATGTCACATCTTCGGGTTCGCTATTATTATATTTGTCTTTTACAGTAACTGAGGTTTTTGCTGCACGAATTATTAATTCTAATAAGCTATTTAATTCAGTAACATCAACGTAATCGGACTCAGCTCTTTCTGTTGCTTTCTTAAAAGGTGCCCCGGTTATATACAACTTATTTTGCGCTCTAGTTAAAGCAACATATAATATCCTTAATTGTTCTTCTTTTTCTCTTTCTTGTATCCTGTCGTATACTGATATATAATTCAATGTTTCGACAAGCTTTCTTTCGGAAATATCTACATATTTTGCAGCTATTCCATATTCTTTATCAATTAGAATATCATTTGAGGTTATTCTTGCCTTTTTAAATCCTTGATCGGCTTCGCACAAAAATACTATTGGATACTCAAGCCCTTTACTTGCATGTATTGTGTCTATCTTTACGCAGTTTGCGCCTGAACTGGGTAAACTAACCTCTATTTTTTGGTCTTTATCGACCCATCTTAGATAGTTTTCAATGTTAGAGGCAAATTCCTTTCCTCTTAAAAATTCGGTATAGATATTAAAAGATGAAATGCGCTCATCTTCTCCGGAAAGCATTTCTGCGTCATACCCTGTTTCGGTTACTATTTTCATTAGCAACGAAGGAACATCAATTAAGTATGATTCCTCGCGATACTTATTAATTAAGTTAAGCAATGACTTTGCCTTTACTCCAATTTCCCCTTCTAGATTCGAAACAGCGTCATATAGGCTTTCTTCTTTAAGTTGTTTTTTCTGTTCTTCTTCTGATAACATGGTATTATTTTTTACGGAATCGATTCTATTTTTTCGAATGTTTAACATATCTTTAAGAGAAAACTTACCAAAAAACGACGCTAGTACTAATGCTAGAGGATAGTCTAATCTTGGATTAGAGATTACTCTTAGCAAACTATTTAAAATCTCTATATCGTTTGTTGAAAGTGCATTGTCTGTGCCCGCTGACTCATAAGGAATGCCCATTATTTTAAATGCTTCGGCATAGGGTTCAACTTTTCTATTTCTTTGTAAAAGGACAATGTCTTTAAATTCAACCATTCTAAAGGCAGCCTTCTTTTTATCGTATATCGTTTTCTTCCCAACTATTGACAATATGGTATTAGCAATCCATTTTGCTTGAGCGTTATCCTTTTTTTCGACTATTGGGGCATTTTTAATAGAGTATATCTTTTGAAACTCTGCCTTTTCTTCATCCTCTTCTTGTGCTTTTTCCTCGTTTTCTTCGGCCTTTTCTGTATTTTCAAAAAGTTTTATTGTAACTATAGGTTTTAAAGAGTTTGCTTCTTCTGGGAAAACCTCAAATGGGGTCATCATGGCTTCCTTTATATAATTTACCTTGCCAAAGTCATTACTCATAACCGATGAAAATACTTCATTTACAAAATCAAGAATATCTTTGTGACTCCTGAAATTATAATTTAAATCTATTATTTTTCCTTCCTCTGGACTATTAGAGAATGTTTCTCTTTTGTTCTTCATTATATCAGGGTCTGAATTTCTAAACATATATATAGATTGTTTTATGTCTCCAACCATAAATATATTTTTTCTTGCAACCATTTTTATAATTTTATCTTGCAATTCATTTGTGTCTTGATATTCATCAAAAAATATATAATCAATGTCTCGGGCTATATCCTGAGCTATTTTACTTGGCTCTTCTGGGCCTTCATTGCTAGATAAGATTTGTAGGGCGAATCGTTCTATATCACTAAATGTCATTTTATTGTCTGCTGCTTTCTTTTCTTCAAATCTTGAAATTACTTCTTCAGCCAAATCTACAATTATTTTTACAACATTCCTGGAATCTTCTTCTATTTTTACCGTGTTTTTGCCTTCACCAAAATCATAATAGACAGTATTTAAAAAAGCCGAATAATCTTTTAATAGTTCATTGTATGCCTTTCTAGTATCAGCATTTTTAAAGTCTGCGGCAGCTAACTTTTCAGGTATTTCTTTATATAAGTCAATTATTACTTTTGATAAGCTTAAAATAGAATCCTCAGTTGCTAAAAGAGCACTTACCATGGTATCCAATTTTTCATACTTACAATTTAAATCATTAACCTCTCCCTTTTTGTTTGTTTCATATAGAGGGTATTGGCGCTTTGTAGTATCTATTTGATTTTTAAGCTCTTTAGCCTCCTTCTTAAGTTTCTCTATGTATACTTTTATAGCTCTGTTTTCTAAAGGGAAAATACTACACGAATCTTTTAAAAATGCCATATCTTCCTTAGGATTTGAACTAGCGCCAAGCTTGAAATTAATTTCTTTTATAATGTCTCTAATTTTGCTAATATCCCTTCCTTTCGAAAAACACGTTGCAGCTAACTTAAATAATGGCTCATCCATTTTTATTTTTTCTTCAAATATTTCTTCTATGGTTTCATCGAGTATTTGCTCCGCCTCAGCAGCAGAAAGAACTGATAGCCCTGGGTTAATACCTATAGACTCATAATGTTTTTGAACAATAGTGTTGCAAAAACTATCTATAGTTCCAATATATGCCAAAGGTAAATCAATTATTTGTTTTCTTAAATGTTCGATTAAACTCGCATCAGTTTCCTTCATAATTCTTTTTTTAATTTCATCAAGAATTTTTGTTTGCATATCACTTGCGGAATTATTAGTAAAAGTCAAAACGATAATTTTCATTATGCTGCTATTTTCTTGCGCTAAATATCTAACTATCTTTTCTACCATGACAGTTGTCTTACCACTTCCTGCTGACGCGAAAACTATCATGTCTTTGCCTTTTTCAAATTTTAATGCTGCTTCTTGATCTTCTAGCCATTTCCTATCCATTTTCCCCTCCTAAGATTAATATAATAAATGATCTTTTTTTCTCTTTTTATTAACTTACTCTTTGCTTAAGTCTAATAAAAATTCATATGCCTGCTTTTCGCTAATAATTGCTCTATTTTCTTTATCACCTGCTCCTAAACAAGCATCTTTCATAAAACAATCTTTACAACCTGTAATAGGCAGTTTATCGAAACAGCCACTATCCATATCTTTAAAAGCATTTATAATAATTTCTCTAACACTCTCTATCACTTTTTCCATACTATCAAAATCCATAATAGCTGGCCCGGTACCACTAGTTGTGACCTCGTTTTTATCTTTAACTCTTTTTAAATTAAAAGGTAGTACCCTTGAGCTTGTGCTTCTTTTACCAGTTTCTAAGGCTTCATTTCGAGCAAGACTATCAAGCGCAGCGATACTTTCATCATTTGCCACTATCTGGCCACCGAATTTATATGTCCTTCCGTCTTTATCTAAAGTGTCGCCCAGACCTAAATACACACCACCAGATGGCAAACTATTAGGATACTTATTTTTCATTGCCATTAGGTAAATGTATGGCTGTATTTCCGTACCCATATATATTTTTTGCATCTTCCCTTTACCCTTTGCTGCACTTCCAGTTTTATAATCAACTACTAAAACCATTTTTGGATTGCCTTCTAGGTCGTATGAAATATCTACCCTATCTATAAACCCTCCAATCGCAATCGTTTTTCCCGTTCCATCGGGAATCTTCACTGCAGTTGAATTGTCCCCCAAACCAAATTTATACTCAAACAGTGTAGGTTTAAATGTACCAAGCGCCAGGTTTATCGTTAAATTTAGTGCAATTAATTTACACTCGAGTTTGATATTTTGCAGTTGTATTTTGCTTTTGGGGTCTCTTTCATATATCTTAATTTCACTAGTCTCAGAAAAGGTAGATTCTATCGCTTCCTCAATATAGTCATTTGCTTCTTTAGCTAGAGATATCCCTTCCCCTGTGGTGTCTAAAAGAAGTTGATAATTTTTACCCGAAAAAGCTGTCTTTTTGAAATATTTTTCAAGCACTTTGTGTATTATTATACCCATTATCGCATTATCCAACTTGCCTTCTTCTCTTTCTTTTATCTTCAATCCATACTTTAAAAAGAACTCATATGGGCATCTAAAAAATGCTTCTATTGCGCTAGAATTTAAATAATACTCGTTGCCTAAGTTTTCAAAGAAATAGCTTGCATAACTACCCTTTTCAAGACAAGATGTTTCTCGTTTCCCTTCACCAGGTATAATTCTCTTTTGCTCTTCGCTTAAACTAGCTCTTAGTGTAGCAAGATTTTCTCCCGTTACTTTTGCTTTTTCTTTTTCGATTAAATTACTTTTCACTATAATATACGAGAAAAATGAATTTTCTTTTGTGCAAGCTATATCTTCTAGTTCTTCAGGGGTGCGCTTTTTGTCAAGGCTATATTTTTCCAATAAAGAATTAATTTCTAGTCCCAAAATACTTACAATCTCAGTAATTGACTCTGAAGGCTTTTGGAACTCCCCTTTTAGGTTATATAGTGAATATCCCACATACAACTTTTCGGTAAATTTTCCAAGCAAATCAATGAAAGCAAACCTTTCGAAAACTAGTAAGTCTTTTTCTGTTGGGTACACACTTAGTTCATTTCTTTCCATTTGATTAGTATCTTTAGAATTAAGCATACCACTTGGGGCCTTACCCGATATTAAATTGGCTGAGGATGCACCTATTACAAAAATTACTTTTGGCCTAATTATACAGCTACCAATCATATCACCTACAAAAACACTATCAACAAATCTTGGTATCATCGCGACACTCCGCTCTGAAATTAATGTTTTTATATATTGATCAAACACATTTATATCAACTATTTCGCTACCGATAATATCCTCTGCTGTTTCTAATAATTCAGTCAATATTTTATTTGAACGAATATTTATCTCTTCAATACTATCAAAGCCATTATCCTTAAAAGATGCTTCCTGTCTTCTTTTATTCAGTTCATTATTTAATGACTCGTTCACTTCATCGATAATTTTCTTACATGAACATATATATTCTTTTACTTGCCTATGGTTTTTTCCTTTCTTTAATATTTTAGGTAAATACTGTTCTTTATCTTTTTCTAGTCTTGCTTCATCAATATCTACAGCAAGGGTTATATCTTCAACCTCGCTGCGACTTTCTTCTGTTTTCTCTAAAAGTGCCTCATCGTCATCATATTTTTCAACATACCTATCTATTTGTGGATAGAACAACTCTCCAATCTCACAAATTCTCTCTCTTATATATTCAAACTTTTTCCCCTCTTCAGTAAGATCAATTTGCATAAAGTCATTAAAATCAATGTTATTTTTCAATATATGATTTTCGTACAGGAAAATATCATCTTTAATGTCACTTTCTAATTTACTATTGGCTATAAGTTTTTGAGAAATAAATAGTGGGTGTTTAATTAAGGATATAACCTTGTCTTTTCTATAGCCAAACTTTGCTACCTCAATTGCAGCAATTAAAAAGGAAGTTGTAAGTGCTTGAGAGAGTGGGTATTTAATATCTAGGTAGCAAGGTATATTATATCTTTGAAAAATCTGCGATATAACGGGTGAATATGAAGGATCGGAGCTCACAATATTAATATCTTTATATCTAAATCCTTCTCTTCTAACAAGCCTAACTATTTCGTGGGCAATACCATTGATTTCTTCGTAAACATTGTTTTCGCAATATAGGGTAATGTTTTCTAGGTCTGTTTTCGTGGAGATAGGCTTTGCATAGGAAAATATATTATCTCTTAGAAGCATTTCTTTTTCCTTAAATAGGCGCGTGGATTGTATTTCATTAATATTTTGGTCAATCTCGTTAGATATTTGCACCATTTGTTTTAAGAGTCTCTTGGGATATAACTCCGCATTTTTACTACCACTAGATTCTACCACTGCTATATTTATTGATTTTGCTACAACAGCAAGTTCTTTTAAAATCTCAACTTCTTGAGTAGATAAATCAGTGTAGCCAACTAAATACACATCCATAAGAGATCCTAGTTTATTATTTTTAATGGTTTCTTTAACTAGTTTTAGTCTCTCAGTAGCATCTATATATTTATTCCCTCTTTCGTTATCAAATGCCTCCATAATAGAAGCTATATCATTTAGTTTATCTTTTGTTGCACCAGTCATTTCTTTAGCCTTACTGCGAATAAACTCGGGCGTGTATCCATTCTTTTTCATCATCGTTATAGTTTTATGCATTTTGCCAGCAAAACTGATATTGCCCGAAACTTTTCCATAGTGCTTTAACGTGGGAGCTAGCTTTAAAATAGCTTTTTTAGCAATTAGAACCGATCCTTCATTAGTCAGAGTTTTCCTTGTTGTTTTAATATTTTTATTTGCAAAACGAGAAAATGATGTTACCTCAATATTAAACGAGCCAGGTATTTCTAATCTTTCATGAATTAGTTTTTCCATACTATATCCGTAGTTAGGTGGACAAAATACTAAATGATTTGAATCCTCTATATTTCTCTTCTTAATCTCATCGACTAATAATTCTATTGCTGAATTACTATTGTTAGCTTTGTAGATATTAATCATCCTTTTCTCCTTTTCCTTTTGTTTTTTATGATAATATTTATACTCTTTAATAATACATATATTAATATATGTATAATCACTTTTGGCTCTTTCCCCTTTGTGCAATCATAATATCACAACGATTTATGATAGTAAATGTTTTCTAAAAAATTTCTTTTTACATGGGATAAAAATACCCCAT
>CAYMPR010000003.1:6910-9630 GCA_964392385.1 uncultured Christensenellaceae bacterium
ATTTTGCCTTATTCAAGATCTGAAATATTAGAGGATACTATTTGTCCATCCTTCCATTCAATATCGACTACCTTATTGCCCCTTACTCTAAGCCCTCTAATGTGCCCATCTTTCCATAGCGAAGGTATTGCTGGCAAAAACTCAATCTTTTCACCATGGGATTGGACTAGCATTTCGTTAATTCCTGCAAGGGTTCCTAAATTGCCATCGATTTGAAAAGGAGGATGAGCAGATAATAAGCTTAAATAACTACCACCTTTTTGCCCATACTTATTTCTAACTGGTGAAAACTGTTTTTTAAGTAGCTTTAACGCAGTTTCTCCATCTTTCATTCTTGCATACATACAAATTTTCCACGCAAGGCTCCACCCTGTTCCTTCCTCTCCTCTTGTGTCTAATGATTTTTTTGCCGCTACTCGTAAATTATCATCTTTAAGCAAATCACTTCCAGGATAAATGCCATATAGGTGTGATAAATGTCTATGCTTAATTTCGGCTTCTTGATATTCACTTGACCATTCAGCAATTCGTCCATCACTATTAATCTTATATCCTTGCATATTATCCGATATATATTTAACTTGGTCATATAATGCTGTGCCTGATTTTATGCAAGCAAGATAGTTTTGCATAAGCTCTCGTATTACTGATAGAGTTAAAGTAGGCGCCTTATCAATGGAAAATTTCTCTCCACTAAATATATACGAATTTTCTGGGCTAATGTCTGGTCCAGTACAATATTTTCCATCTTTATCCAGGTATAAATAATCAACAAAAAATGCAAGGCACTTTTCCATTAGTGGGATCAAATCTTCTTTTAAAAACTTCTCATCTAAAGTAAATCTATATATATCAAAAAGTTGATTAATAAGCCATGCAGAAGTAGCAATAGACAAAGAATAACTACTTGAACTTTTACTGGTTTCTCCTCCAACGGGAGATGAATGAAACCAAGCATCACTATTGTGCCCAAGAACAAAACCATTACATCCAAATATCTCTCTTGCCGTGTCTTCTCCTAAAATAGCAATCCTCTTAACAAACTCTATAAATGGCTTTATGCATTCAAATAGATTAGAATTTAATGCACCCCAATAATTCATCTGTAAGTTAATATTTAAAGTATATCCAGACGACCACCTTGGCCTATTTGCCTTGCTCCAAATTCCCTGTAAATTTGATGGCAACAAGGAGTTTTCACGAGATGCAGAAATAAGTAAGTATCTGTTAAAGTTATATAAAGTAACTATTAAACTATCTAAATCAGCACCCGTCTTTTGTATCTCCTTTAAGGATTTGACAAGGTTAGAAGGAGAAGCAGAAACTCCGTTGATTTCAAAGAGTACTCTATTGTATATTCTCGTGTAGTCATCAATATGAGAGTTAAGGCACCCTATATATGTTTTTTGGAATGCATTATTAACGATATTTGTAACAGTCTCACGAAGCGATACTGTCATATTATCTGAGGGTTTAGTCTGATTAGTATTTTGAAAGCCCTGATTGATTAAATCCTTGTAATTAGTAATTGAGGTGTAATAGAGGTTTAAGTATGTAGCGTTTACAATCCTTACTGAGTCATCTGAGTAATAAATATATTTTGCATCTGAATCAATTTTTATAGCCAACACAAACTTAATACAATCTGCTTTTTCATCATATATTATTGGCTTAATTGAGGGAAGTCCGTCGTATACAATATGGCTTGGTGCATAGCCAAAAGCATATAAAATGTTGTTTTCAAAACTAAATTTTAACCTGTGCTCACTAAATAATCTTATGCGAAAAATCGAGGCTTTATTGCAAGAAATTCTCTTTACAAAGACATTATCTGGGTTGGAAACAAATGATACTTCCGAGTATTCTTTTTCATTTAGTACATAGTGGCAAGTTAATACGGATCTATCTATATCTAGTTCTCTTTCATAGTTTGTAGGAAATCCCCAACCTTTTTCAATTGTTATTTTACCAATTGGTATATAGCTTTCGCATTCATTACCTGCTATCTCTTCTTTGACAATCTTCTCGGCTTCTTTAAAATTAGACTCTTCTAAGGCGCTCCTAATCTTTGTTAAAATTGCCCTTTTCTTAGCAATTTCCTCTTCCTTACAGGTGTTTGTTTTGGGTTTAATATTTGAAAACGTACCAGACCAAAGTGTTTCATCATTAAGCCAAATCACGCTTTTCACAGGAGCTAAATTATCCATTATCCCTATCTTCCCATTGCCTTGCGGATAACAAGATTCATATTTTTTTGCCCATGTTTTTGACCTTAAAAATGTTTTCATTTCTCCCCTATTTTTTTATTTAGATGTCTATATTATACCTAATTATTGTTTGATTTGCATTATGCTTTGTTTTCCCATTTTCTCCTAGATGTATTCGATTATTGCAACAAAAAACCGCCTAACTTAAGAATTAAACGGTCTATGTTTAGAAAAAATTTACTTTATTTAGCTTCTGAATCTGGGTTTTCGGGGGTTATTTCAGTTACTTCTTGTGCTACTTCTTTAGGGGCTTCACCAACTGGTTCAAAACCTTCTTCAGAGGCTACTTTTTCCGTAACTGGTTCGGCCTTTGGTGCTTTTGCCTTCTTTTTGGGAGCTTCTTTAACGGGCTCAGCAGCTTTTTCTTCTTGCTTTTCTTCTGGAGTTGCTTCAGTTTTAACTTCTTCACTTGCTTCGGCTTTTACGGGTGCAGCTTCGGTTTTTGCTTCTTCA
>CAYMPR010000003.1:9730-13153 GCA_964392385.1 uncultured Christensenellaceae bacterium
CTTCTTCACTTGCTTCGGCTTTTACGGGTGCAGCTTCGGTTTTTGCTTCTTCAGTATTAACTGGAGCAGCCTTAGGTTTTTTAGATTTAAACATCTCCATATCGGGAGTAAAATCTTCTTTTTTAACGACAATTTTTTCACCATGTCCTGAGAAGGCTAGAACTTCCTTAAAGAATGAAATTATAGTTACCCAAAACTTTGTATTAATTACAAAATATGCAATTACAACTAGCATAAAGAATCCCGAGAAAAATCCTGACCAGTCATAATTTCTTGCACCAACTGCGCTTCCACGAAGCTTACCAATAGCCCCTGAAGCTAAAGCTGTTGCAAATATATCGTTAATTGCAACAATTAACATCCAAATCAAAGTATATGTGGCTATAATGATAAATACTACATCGAATTTTTCGTTGCCTTTTCCTCTAATGTAACCAACTGAGAGGAGAGCTGCAAAAGTGAATATCCAAAAACTAATTGAGCTAAATGTATTAATAAAATCAAAAAACCATGCAGTAAAAGGAAATGCGCCAGCGTTAACTGCAGCATTAATTGGCTCAATAATTAAAAGTGACACTACAATAATTGCATACAAAGCTAAGTATGAAATGCCCAATTTCACCCTATTATTAACAGAAAACATAATCATTCCCCCTATTTTCACTAATTGAGTACATTATATACAATATATATATTAAATATCAAGATAATGATAATGGAATATATATAACAATAAATAGTAAAATTGAATTTTCTTAAAAAATTTGCTTATATCTCTAAAATCCGGTTGCTTATTTAGCTCTTAACTCTTGGCATTGGAGTTAACCCATTAAAGAAATTTGTACCTTCATATTTTAGTATCACTCGTCCAACTATCTCATCCATAGTGCCTAGTAAGCCCGTTCTACTATCGGAAGAAAGGCCTCTATGGTCGCCCAGATAAAAGAATTTCCCGTCAGGAACTACCATTTCAGCAAAAGCTTCATCTGCTCTTGGCTCAGCGGGGTCTAAATAATCCTCTACTAGCTTTTCTCCGTTTCTGTATACGGCATATTCGCCACTGGGAGCTATCTTTATTTCTATTGTGTCTCCTGGAAGCCCAATTATTCTTTTAACTAAATAGCGGTCATCTCCCACTTCATTTTGTAACTCTGATCTAAAAACAATTACATCGCCATATCTATAATTGCCAAGCTTATATAGTAGTACCCTATCCTCCGTATAAAGAGTGGGTTCCATAGATGGTCCAGATATTGGAACGGTAGTGAAAAGCGCTTGAGATAAAAAATATGCAATGACCATGCAAACAGCTATAAAAATAATATAAAAAATAACTTTTTTAATTATTATTTTCAATTTTGGGGCCTTTGGCTCCTCTATTAATGCATTTGCTATATCTTTGTCTTCCATTATATCTATCCCGCTCTATTTTTATTATTTATTCCCTTTTTATTATACACTGGTTGTGTGATTTTAGCTTTTACGACACGCATTTAAAACTTTAGTTACATATTAGATGGATAACAATTACTATTAGTTTTCGGCTCTCGTTTCTCATAGTTATTTCGTTTTACCAATTTAGATAAAAAGTATATTGCCAATTATTAGATTTCTGCCCTTAATTCTCATTGCCTTTACGCAAGACCAACAACTTAGAGCTATCCTATTTATATCCTTAAAGTCACTAACTTTAAACTGATAGTCGAAAAAGAAACCGCCTTCAATTTTTAGTTGCTTGTCAGCCCTGTACTCCACAATATTCTTCCCAAATGAGCAATCAAGCGTTACTATAACTTTATCCTCATCGATTGAGCAAAGGTCCATTTGTAAAACCTTTGTATTGTCATCTATTTGGCTCGCATTAAATCTATATGTCTTTAAGGCGTTTGTATAACTAATTATCCCTCTTGCGCCACTTGTGCTAAATGTCTCTCTAATACTATCTTTTAGCAAGACTTGTCCATCATAGTCTTCTACAAATTTGTTAATCCCCTCGGAAACATTATAAACCACAACAATCTTTTTGGCCTTTTGCGTATCTTCAGTGGGCAAAACATCAAATTCGGATAATTCTAGGTATTCAACTAGAGAAGAAATAATGAAGCCATTTGTATATCTAACCTCAGCAAAAACAAATAGCGGTTGATCAGGAGAAAACACTTTTGCGCTTGCTATATATTCATTAAATGAAACTGAATATGCCTTTTCTTGATGCCAGTCCCTTAGTGAATGATTATACTCTCCTGAATTATAGTAAACTGTGACAGTATCAATTATTGAACTTGGGTCACAATCTACATCAAAATATATTTTTTTCTCTTCGTTTATGCGAATTTTTACTTCTGGGCGAACTGGTACTGGATATCCATTGTATATTGAGCTAAGCCAAAATTTTATACTCTTAAAGGCATTCGGCCCCACATAGTCTGAAGCTCCTGGGGTAAATATTGTGGTTATATTATTATTCCCAAATAGTTGTTGTAGATTTACTAGTCTATCCATATCTGTCTTTCTACTGTTTGTCCCAATAGCAATTAGGGTAGGAATTTTTATGTTTTTGGCATATGCTACAGCAGCTACTGACGAAAGCCAACTCATGAGTTCCTCTGTTAAAATTAAGTCTGTTGTTTCACCAAACCTATTAATGTTTAAGTATTCCCTATAGCCCGAACCATTTAAAGCGATAAGGCCTATAACATCGGCTCCAGAGCCTATAACTTGCATGCCAATTTCAAAAGAGTCACCAAGCGTCATAATGACTATTTCGGTATTTGGATTAAGCGATTGAATAAAAACTATAGTTCTTTTTATAATTTTAGAATATAAAAATTGATTGGTTTCAAAAGCAGTCTCCACCATTTTATTTAATCTTTCTTTGGCAATCCAATATTCGCCGTAAGCTAGACTCTCAGGAAACTCTGTTTTAAAAGCAGCAACTCCCGACAAATCTGGAATAACTACAGAGTACCCATTTAGCACTAAATCTTCTAAGTAATCTTTCGAGGGAGGTCTATGATATTCTGGAATGACTAAAATCGTTTTATTGCTACCTTCAAGAGGGGATAATACTTCACAAGCAACTCTTAAACTACCATCATTTTGCACTAAGGCTGTAAATTTATATTGAGAAAAGGCATACTCATCCCTTCCGTCGCTAATTAGCCGGATGTCTAAATCTATATCAAGTGGATTGAAATCTTTCCACAAGACACTAGGTGCTATCATCTTATATTGCATATATTTACTACCTTACTTAGTTAAATGAATATTTCGGCTAGGTCTATACAGGTCCAATTTTCCTTTATATTTGGCATTCAACTGCTTTAATCCTTAATCTCTTGTTTCTTCGACAAGTAGTCTTTTGGATATTAGATCCTAATTCTAGTTTGCTTTGATATTTAAGCTCTTGTTTCTCCGACAATT
>CAYMPR010000003.1:13253-15400 GCA_964392385.1 uncultured Christensenellaceae bacterium
TTAGATCCTAATTCTAGTTTGCTTTGATATTTAAGCTCTTGTTTCTCCGACAATTAGTTTTGTGATATTAGATCCTAATTCTATTTTGCTTAGATAATTTGGATTTATGGTTATTAATCAACTACTATTTTACCTTTTTGACTTTTCCTTTCTAGGACTTCCTCAATTAATTTTTGCACTTCAACAAATGGTATTATTAGCACCGAAAGACCAAGAGCAATTCCCCATTGTATGCCATTTAATGGCACAGCATCAAACAAGGCTTTTGCAACAGTTGGAATAACTAGCGGAACTATAACAAGTATCGAGCCCACAATAAATGCTAAATTTAAGAATTTGTTTTTAAATGGGTTCCTTACAAATAAACTATGGTTTTGGCTCCTTAGATTATACGCGTGGAATAATTGAATCATACAAAGTGTAACAAACGCCATAGTCATTGCAGCGCCATGAATTCCCGCACCTATTTCAAAAACATATTCCCCAAGCACAAAGGATGTCATAACTAGAATAGATTGCATTACTCCTTGTATTATTATGTCAAGACCTGTCTTTCCAGCAAATAAGTTAGATCCTGCCTTCCTTGGAGGATAGAACATAACATCCGATTCAGCAGCCTCAGTTCCTAAAGCTAGTGCTGGTAAGCTATCTGTCACGAGGTTTATCCATAAAATCATAACGGGTGTAAGTATCTCGATATTTCTTCCCGCAATAGCTGAAAGTATTACCGTAGTAATAAATAAACAAACTACTTCTGCAATATTTGCACTCATTAAATATTGAACGGCCTTTTTAATGTTTGCGTAAATCTTTCTCCCTTCTTCAACAGCAGCCACAATTGTTGCAAAGTTGTCATCCGCAAGCACCATGTCCGCTGCGCCTTTACTAACATCCGTTCCAGTAATTCCCATTCCAATTCCTATGTCTGCTTCATGAATTGAAGGAGCGTCATTTACGCCATCGCCTGTCATAGCAACAACTTTATTTATAGACTTAAAGCCTTTCACTATCCTTACTTTGTTTTCGGGGCTAACTCTTGCGTAAACTCTAATTGTGTCGATGTTTTTTAAAAACTCTTCATCACTCATCTTATCTAAATCTGCACCAGTAATTGCAATTTTCCCTTTTTCAAGTATTCCTATTTCAGATGCAATTGCTTTAGCTGTATCCATATGATCGCCAGTTATCATTATTGCTGTCATTCCCGCTCTCTTGCATACTGCAACAGCGTCTTTAACTTCTGGACGAGGTGGATCAATCATTCCCACTAATCCAACAAAAATCATATCGCTTTCAATATTCTCCATTTCAAGATCTTCATATTTAATAGCAACAGCAAGTACCCTTAATGCTTTACTTGCCATTGAGCTATTTGCAGATAGAATCATCTCAACATCTTTTTTTGATATCTCTCTTACACAAGAACCATCATAAATTTTAGTACATTTCTTTATTAAAATATCTGGTGCACCTTTAATGTGCCCTACTTTTTTTCCATCAATTAAGTTGACTGTCGACATTAATTTTCTAACACTGTCAAAGGGTTTTTCATCAACTCTAATAAATTTTGTTGAGTTTCCTTCGTAACCTATTTCTTTAGCGTATGCAACTAGAGCTGTTTCTGTAGGATCTCCGAGGAGAGTACCTTCTGATTCTCTAGTATCATTGCATAAAACCATATCTCTAACTAATAAATCCGCCCCTTCAGTAGTCATAACCTCTGAGGAGTTATATAGTCCGTTTTCATGGGTGTATAGCTCTTTAACTGTCATTTGATTTAGCGTTAATGTTCCTGTTTTATCGGAGCATATAATTTCACAGCACCCAAGTGTTTCAACTGATGGTAAATTACTTACTATAGCTTTTCTTGCACTCATGCGTTTTACCCCAATAGATAAAACTATAGTAACAACTGCTGGTAAACCCTCAGGGATTGCAGCAACAGCTATAGCTACAGCAATCATAAAGGAATGAAGTATAGCAGTTTGTAAAGGAGCAGATGTATCTCTAAAAATTAAATTAAAAGTGAAAATTATAGCAGCAATTGCTATAACCCCTACACTTAATATTTTTGCAGTTTTTGCAAGTTGCTCTTGAAGTGGTGTTTTATCGTTTCCTCCAGTTGTAAGCATTTTTGCAATTTTTCC
>CAYMPR010000003.1:15500-28947 GCA_964392385.1 uncultured Christensenellaceae bacterium
TAATTGAGCAAAAAATCTTTCAATTAGCGTAGTTTTTCTGCCCTCATCTAGAGCATTGTGACCAAATATTTTAATTTTTTCATTTGCTTCATCACTTGTTAGCCCACTTGGCCTGGAACCTAACTTATTGAATACTGCATCAATTTCCTGCGCATAAATAGGCTTATCACCTGCAAATATTTCTGCTTGCTTGTCTTTAACTTCAACCATATCTTTTCGTGCCATAAATTCCTTCCTCTGGAGTAGATTATGTCTAGTATTTTTGAATTTCTCTTCGTGTTTTCTTTTGTAATTAAAAGTTGATTTTTAATATTAATTTTGGCTGCTATTTACTATCATTGTTTTGGAGAGAGATTTGGGGATACTACTTTTTAAATACCTATTTGTATTTCTTCTTTATCATTTGTTTATTTAACTTTACTCTTTTTAGGTGCTCTCTTGATGAAGGGTCTTTTAAATTCATTAAAAATTTTAGCAGTGATTTTACCTTTCTTATGCCCTTTAGATCAACTTCGCTAATTTTAGCATAATTAATACCTAAACTGTCAAACATATTTAAAATTGCGCCCGTGCGTAAGAGAAAATCTTTATATGTAGTCCTTTCGCCACTCCATGCCTTTTCACTAAGAGCTATTAGTCTTGGGTAAGTCATATATTCAACTTTTTGTATTGAATCGACATATTCTGTCCATAAAGGAGCTTCAAGCCCTAATATGTTATCTCCTAAAAAGCCCTCTTTTTCCGCGCTATACCCAAACGTTTTCCTAAGGGGTGTCATTCCATATGGATAATCTAAATAATAGTAGTAAAACGGGGAAATCACTCCCTTATGCCCTGAGTTAATATGCCTTAACGCCGCTTCCTTGCTTACCTTTGTTTGTAGCCAATAATGAACAACTATGTTTTTTCCAACATTTTCGGCTATCATTCCATCATTCCAATTTAAAACTATCTTACCGTGCTTTTCGGCATAATCAACTAATCTTGCCATAAAGTAGGCTTGTAGTTCATCTTCGTCTTTAAGGCTTGCTTCTTGCATTAACTTCTGACAGTCCTTGCACTCTATCCATTTAATTCTTAAAGCCTCGTCGCCCCCTAAATGCAAATATTTACAAGGAAACATCTCAAATATCTCGTCTAAAACGCCTATAAGGAAATCATATGTTGTTTCTTTACCCGCACAGCAAACATCTTGGTGAATCCCAAAACATTCCTTGACGCTTACCTTTTTCCCATCACAAGAAAGATATGGATATGCACAAATTGCACTAGAAAAATGACCAGGTATATCAATTTCAGGAATAATTTCAATATTTAACGAGCTTGCATACTCAACTACATCTTTAATTTGCTCTTTAGTATAAAATCCTTTTACTTCTTTTCCATCCCCTCTAGTTTGCTTTCTAACACTCCCAATTTCCGTAAGCAGAGGATATTTATCTATTTGTACTCTCCAGCCTTGATCTTCCGTTAAGTGCCAGTGAAAAATATTTAGTTTTAAATATGAAATGGCAAGTAGTTGCTTTTTTATCTCTTCGATAGTAAAAAAATGCCTACAAGTATCTAGCATATATCCGCGATATGAATATTTTGGATAATCAAGAATTTCAACATGAGGAAGAGCTTCCTTTGAAGCAAGTAATTGCATTAGTGTTACTTTAGCATAGGTATGTCCAACGTCATCCCTTGCAAATGAAGTAACTCCATTGGGCGCAATAACTAGCCTATACCCTTCAAATGGCAAATCCTCAAACTCATTTTTAACATCTTGTAATGTGTATGAAAAAGTACTATCAGACAATACTTTAACTTCCACAGGTTGTGGTATAACTTTTATCATATTCCTCTCCACTTGCCTTTGAATCGGCGCATTTATTATACAACTCAAGGGGAATTGCTTCCCCTTAAATAAATATATTCACTAAGTTTGGTTTATATTTAACAAGCTCATTAAGTAGTAGGCTCGCCAATATCTAAGGCTGTTGCAGGTGGGCAAGAGAAATCGTTCGTACCATTTGAAACCGATATTGATTGACAATTAATGGTTCCCGTTTTACCGTTTCTTGTTGCCGATACCTCTAAAATTACAGAGTCCTCAGTAATCGCTATAGCGCCATCACTAGAGTATATTACTATGGATACAAGCGTGTTTCCTGACCAAGTCTCTGTCTTTGAAAACCCTGCTTGCTTTAATGACACACTATTAATTTTTGCATCACTTGAGCATTGTAGGGTTAGCATAACAGCGTATATTGGCCCTGACTTACTTAGTGAAGTTGCTCTAACATTTACTGTTACATTTCTTCCATCTTCTTCTTTTTTAGCTAGTTGTATTCTAAATGCTGTTTGAATTGGAACAGAGTTTGTAACGTTGTACACAAAATTGACAGAGCGATTTTCATAGGTGATTTTCATCGTAGCGTTTTCTTTTGTCGTGGAAGTGTCAAAGCCTTCTAGCATTGCAGCAGTAACTAAAACAATTTTAGATGAGCCATCAGTAAAATACACTTTAATTTTTGCATCATTATAATTTAGTTGTTCATCTAGAGCATAGAATTCTTTTATGCCACCTGTAATGACCTCTATCCTTTCAATTCCAGTAACGTCTGGTTTACATGCAGAGATACTCATACCTAGTGAAAGTACAACTAAAATTAATAATACTATTATGAATATTTTATTTCTCAATCTGTTATCCTTTAATTTATATGTTTTTGCTTAATTTTTTCTTTTGGGTGTGCTATCTCTATATATTAATTGCCGTTAATTTTCCTTGCAAAGAGTACTATGTCTGTTAGCGTGCTCTTGCCATCAGAATTATAGTCCATAACATACTTCTTGTTTTCGCCAGCTAGAACCCTATTTGCCATGGAGTCTAAGTCGCTTTGAGTAATACTTCCATCACCATTTGAATCGCCAAACACATTGACCTCAAATTCATAAATAGTAACTCCATCAGCATTTAAAAATCTAACTTTATCGCCAGTTCTCAGATTTCTAGTAGTTAGTGGGTTTAACTCGACATTGTTTTTATCAAGTATTGTTGGTGTAAGATATGCTGCATAATTAAATCTTCCATCTAAATTAGTAACTGCTTGATTGTCCGTTGAAACAGCTATAATCCTTTCTGTTTTATATACTTTAATAGAGGATGAATCAACACCACTAAGTGTTGTGTTGTCATCGGGATAAACCTCTACAGAAAATGACGTGGATTCACCACCTACATATCCAGCAATAATAACGGGCTGAATACCTGGGGACAATGGGTTATATGTTACTTTCAATTCATCTCCTACCACACTATTTTGTAAAGATCTGTCAGCTGAGCCACTTTGATACTTAACTGTTACTCTCATACCCCAAAAGTCGAGTGCTTCCCCGTATCCATAAGTTCTTTTAGTAGGTAGCGTGTTAATACTAATTTGCTGAACGATATCCGAAACATGGACTATTTTTGTTGTGGAGGCGTCCAAGTAGCCAAAAACAACCGCTTGTTCGCCTATTAAATTTGGATTATAGCTTGTTTGATAAGTCCCTTGATTAAGCTTCGTATTTGCCCCATTTGCGTATATTGCTCTTACTTCAAGTTCAAGTGGATCGCCAAATTTGTATTCGGTTTTTGTAAGCGCTACCGACAAAGTTTTAACATAGTTTCTAACGGTACAATATATATTCCATGTTTTTATAATAATACCATCTGGGTTATATCTAATAGTAATAGTTTGATTAGAAGGAAGTATTAAAGGCTCACTATTAAATTCAGGAGTAAAGGAATAGTCTGTTGCATTATAGAATTCATCTACATATGCTCCTGAACGCATATTTAGTCTAAACTTTCCTGTTTCTGGCGCAAATGTCTCACCATATTTATAATCGGCTTTGGGCGGATCTAACATGTCAATAAACGAAAATACATCTATTATTTCCATTTGGAAGGTCTTAGTTAATGAGTAACCCTCATCGGAATAAACTAGTGTTACAGTTTGAAATCCTAGCTTTGTAGAATAATCTTCAATGCTATTTAAAGACTGATCGGAATTATTCTTGAACGTTAAAGAATATAATACAGGAGAAATTAAAGTGCTGCCCCTCTTTTTCATATTAACATACACATTTATATCGAGTCTCTCGCCATATTTAACTGTTTGCGTAGGGATATCTTCAACATACTCTGGAATATCCGTGATTTTTATATATACATATTTCCAAGTTCCTAAATATCTTGCACCAAATTGCTGAGTAGCTCCTACTAGTTCCCTATCATATCTTGTTTCCATTGGGAGTTCAGTTATAGTTCCACCAGCTGATAGTGTCTTTCTTATTTGTATATCTTCTGGCGATGGGGCAGGATCAAGAGGACCTGAACTATACTCATATTCAATTGGATTTTCTAGTGTCCCTTGCCCTTCAGGAGTTAATATTACCCATCCACTAATTGGAGCTAGGCCTCTTGCGGTAACTACTACAGATTCAAAAAGCTCGTCGGTAATTGTTACTACTTCTCCTTCAACCCTACTAAATCTTGTATAAAAACCATATGTAACGTTTTGTTGTGTTTCATCATTGCCTTCTTGATAGATTAATTGATTATTAAAGCCCGTAATTTGATACCAAAAATTAGGTGTTGTTGCTTTTTCTTTAACACTAATTCTAGAACCTTGACCTTGCACAAAATATATGTCTATTGGAATAGAACTACTATGCTCAAAGTAATGAATATAGTCTACATTGTCTTTCCCTGGGTATGCAAAACTTCCTGCCATCGCAACATTTATTACTACTTTAGGCGCATTTAATACCGCGTTATTATTAGCCTTATCGGTGTACTCTACACTTATTAAATGAGAGCCACGAATTGACCCATTAAAGCCTGAAAAAGTGATATTAGGCGAATCGAAATCTTCACTTCTAACTGTACTTGAGGCCATATTTAGCGTTAATTGTTCGGTATTACTAAAGGACGAACCAAATATATATGTGCTTTGACGAGGTGTGTAAATTACACTTTCAACTACATCTAGAACTGTTATTGTATAAAATATTTCTAAATCATTTCCAAAATTAGGGTCGGAAAATTTAACTGTCAAAACCTGGTCCCCTAGAAGAGTTGGGTTGTAGCCAAAAACTTTTGCTATATTTACATTTTGTAACGATGTACTTGCATCACTAAATGTTGCTTTTATAATTCCCTCATCATTGCCTTCAGAGCTTAAAGGCTCATCATATTTGTATTGTTTTTTGGGTTCAGTATCGAATTCTATTTTACTTACATATTTAAGTACTGAAACTGAGATAGTGTCAGATGCGCCCATATATGTAACTGTTACCTGCTTTTCACCAATTACCGAGGAATTATATGAAGAAAGCATATCTGCCTTAACGGGAACGACTATAGGTGAGGCCGCACCAATAGTAACATTCATTGTTAGATAATTAAGGCTAATAACTCCATTGTGCCTAATTTTAAGCGGTGTTTGTGATTGTGTAACATCAATAGTTACTGTCTCTTCAACAATAGTTACTACACATATATCTGTATAAGTAATGCCACCAACAGTGATACTAATTGTTATTTCTGCAACTCCAGCTTCTAGCCCTGTTACAACTCCTGTTCCTTGATCAACTGTTGCAACTGCTGTATCACTTGAACTATAGCTAGGGGTAGCAATACCCACATTTGTAGCATCAAGAGGCACTAAAGTATGATTAAGTTTAACAGTTTTAGTCTTAATTAATGTAACTGCTTCGTAATCAAACGATATTGCAGTTAGAGGTTTTTCTTCATATATAGTGATAGTTACTTGAGATGCTATTGTAGTTCCATTAATTCTAGCTGTAATTACTGCGCTACCAACCTTGTGACCATATAGCCTTGCTACTTTATATGAGGTTCCTTCCGCAAACATGTTTACTGACACAATGGACGGATCGGAAGAAGTAAAAACAACTCTTTGATAGGTTGCGTCTTGCGGGGAAACAGTGACTGTTAATAATTTGGAGCCATTTTTTATAATCCTACTATCTACTCCCTCTAAATCAGGTGTAGAAATACTAGAAGCTTGAATATAGTTTTCTGGTAAAATCAATAAATTTGTCATCGCAGTGTTGGTTTCATATTGAGGATTACCTTGCCCTCTATATTCTACAAAGCCATCTTCCCTCAAATACATACTGTGGTTTTCGCCACCATCTAAGGAGATGATGTCATATAAGTTAGTGACATTACATTGTCCGTTTGTATTATCTCCAGAAGCAACTACTGTTCCATTTTCAAGAAGCGCTAGAATGTGTCTAGAGCCCGAGGCAATACTTACAACATTTGTAAAAGCAGAAGGAGTAAAGGTATATGGGAAATTACCTAAAATTTGCACACTTCCATTGGTTTTTAATACAGCAGTAAAACTTTCTCCTGCAGAAATCTCTTTTACGCCCGTAACGCCTGAAACTGCACATTGGCCACTTGAATTATCACCTGCAGCAAAAAGATTTCCGTTTGAATCAAGTCCAATTATATGCCTAGCTCCAGCAGTTATTGCTACAATATTTCTCCAAGAACCCACTTGAAGTTGTAAGTAGTCATTAACCCCCACCCCAATAACCGTTCCATCGGATAATAAGGCATAGGATGTATAATCACCTGCAGCAACCTGCTTTACATTTGTCCAGCCCGAAACTTCCATCTCTCCAAAGAAATTTTCGCCGTAAGATGATACTGTCATATTTCTACTAAGTGCTAAAAGATGCTTTCTTCCTACTGCTACTGCTGAAATATTCTCCTCTCCGCGGATTCCCCAAATACCCGAAGAGGCGGAGCCTGATGCTTGCACAAGCCCATTATTATCAATTCCTATACTGATTTGAGGGGCCGCAAAAACTCTTGCGAGTGTTTCGCTATCTGAATCTAAAATATCTTGCCAAGTATATGCCCCACCTGTAGTTACTGCATAAGACGATATCGTTTCTTTGGTGTATCCTTCAGCGTTTGTAACAGATATTCTTAGCTTAGCGGGTACACTTTCCGATAAAAAGCTGCCTAAATAGAATGAGGTGTTAATAACGTTACCTTTATCTCTTGCAACGAAGGGACATTCAAATATTCTTTGACCATCATTATATTTAGCATTAAAATCACTTAAATTTAAGTTGTTTGTAGCGATAACCGCATTTGAAGAATTTAATAGTTCTACCTTTATATTTGCTAAATAGCTGAGATTTAAACTATTAGCAATATTTAGTTCAGTTCTAACTCCCGCCCAATCAGTAGCGTTATAGAATGAAGCTTGATTAATACCTATTTTCCCATCGAAATAGTTTTGCTCAATAACATTATAGTTATCTGATAGGCTTACTCTAAATTGAGCTTGCTCGCTATTTACTGAAAGTGCCTCTATAACAACTTTACTATTATCGCCATCAGAAAAGAAAATGTAGCTATAATTCCATTTGTCTATTCCATTCGCATTGCCTATAGACCTAAAATATGGGTTCTGGGGCGAAAGATTTGCCTTTTCTATATCACGTGCTGATGCATTATATATCAAATTAGCGGCTCCATCTGGGTTCATTGTAACTAAAGGTCTAAAAACGTAAACTTCATCAGGGTAGTTACTAGACTCAAATTTTGCATCTCTATTCCCAGGACTAGATTGCCCCGCTGGAACGTTAGTTTCTCTTACTCTATATACAATAAGTCCCGTACTAGGAAGAGATGAATCGTACCTGGATGATATTATAGGGTTTCTATACTCAATCATAAAGTACTCATTGGGCTTATCTGAACGTCTAATCTTGTAGGATAGAACATCCGTCTCTAAATACGATGTAGAAACTGGCGCTAGCGTATAAATCCCATTGGATATAATATCAACAATTTGGCCCGATCCTATTCCACCTACATATTTGTCTCTCATATAGGTTAACATGTATTGTGGCATTGATGTATTTGAGCCCATTAAGTCCCATTTACCTACAGGAACAAAATCATATTCGTAGTGATATAAGTCAGGTGCTCCAAGTACGTGCCCCATTTCGTGGCACAACACCCCAACATTAATACTTGTAGTAAAGTTTAGTGAATAATCCCCAACTTTATATGCGCCTATATAACTAGTAGAAGCTCCATCAATTGAGTCTAAATTCCAGCTATGTGGCCACAAAAGTCCACCCCACGTATCCTCGTTATCACCGCAAATTAAAAAGCTTACGCTGTCGATATAGCCATCATCGTTAATGTCTAAATCCTTGCCAGTTAAGTTAAATTTGCTTTGTGCCCCGCTTACTGCACCACCAAGAAGCTGACTTTCCCTTGTTCTTCTTTCTATTGTATTAGAAGCTTCAATATCGTAATAACTTCTATTTCCACCATTATGTACATATACTGCAAGATTTGTTTCTCTAGGCAAATAACTATTTATGGTTACTTGGTTATTTGACATAGTCTCATAGTAATTTTTTAAAGAGTTTACAGTGTTATTAAAATATGAATCAAAAACTGATATGGCAGAATCTACAACTGCTTGGGGCGTATCATTAAACTTAACTAAAATAACTACGTTTGTTATTGTCCTTTTGTCGGCAGGATCAAGTGCTAGTAGGGGCCTTTGATTAACTGTAATCATTTCGTCGCCCGATGAAGATAACGAAACTTGCCCGCCGTATGGAGCACCCCTATCGATTTTTGATAATAATTCTGGGTTTAATGAAAAATCAATTTCTGAAGCAGTTAGCTTGTCTACTGAAAAAATATCTTTCTCGCTTGATGAAAAGCTAATCCCCGATGAAACAACCTTACCATCCACTAATGTACCATATGTTAAAGTTTTCTCTAGACCATCTCTAATTAATACAAATCCATTATTATCGTGAAAGTATCTAAAATACTCATCTCCACTTTCAAAAAACTCAACCTCCTCACCACTATTTAGCACCATGCTCTTTTGGAAGGTGTATTTGCCATATGATTCAGCTGGAGTGTCAACAAAACTACTTATAGCATTATTATTTACAAAGGAAAAAGCCCCAATTGCAACTATAGTTACCAAAAGAAGAAAAAGTGTAATATATATTGAAAGCCTTTTTGTATTCATTTTATTGATTTTTTATCTGGGGCAGTTATTATCTTGGTTTTTCTTTAGCTTTGTTCCATTACTTGGTTATAATACCCCGATTTTGTATATATAATATAACACATGCGCGCGTAACATTAAATACCAAGCTATACCTCTCCATACTTATTATCTCACTTTTAATTGTATATTATGTGATAGCTACTTGATTTAGTGTAATTACAATATTTTATTGATAGACTTTTTAATCTTAAATGTTCAAGTATTATTAATTTACTATTATTATAGGTAACTTATAGGAATAATCCTATCTTCCCCTTTGAGTGTAATTAGATTTTCGTACATACAAACCACTCCACCACTTCCTCTCTTTTTCCCATCTATCCCATCAATAGCGCAAAATGAACTGATATCTTTACTATCAGGGTTTCCATTTTTCTTAATCTCTATGGGGTAAAGAGTACCATCTTTTTCAATTAATAAATCTATTTCGCGCATATCTTTGTCTCTGTAGTAATATAGAGGTAAATCTAAATATCCAGCATTATAGTAGCTTTTTATTATTTCAGAAATAACATAAGTCTCAAAGAAAGCACCTGCCATTGAGCCACTCTTTAATACGTCTACAGAGTTCCATCTTGTCAGATATGCGGCAAGAGCAGTATCTAAAAAATATAGTTTGGGAGTTTTTACGGTTCTTTTTGATATGTTGTTATAATATGGGTGAAGTAAATACACTAGACCCGATCCACAAAGTATTGATAACCATCTCTCCGCTGTAGGTTGCGATATGCCCACATTTCTTGATATTGCGGTAAGATTTAACATTTGTGCTGTATTTGCAGCTACAACTGTCATAAAGTTCATAAATTTTAACTCGTCGCCTACTTGAGCTAGTTTTCTTACGTCTCTTTCGATATATGTTTTTACATAGGAGCCATAAAACATTTGAATATCCATGTTTGAATTTACATAAAGTTCTGGCATCGTTCCTCTTTGTATAGCCTTCCAAATAGAATCATACTTAAGCTTCACCGAGCCAGCGGCTTTTCTTGATTGAAAATACTCCTCTGATGGCAAAAATGGTTCATTAAAACTAATATTTTCTATTTCTCTAAGCGATAATCCCAACAAATTAATGATTCCCAGTCTCCCCGCTAAAGATTCGCTTACATTTTTCATAATTTGAAACTGTTGCGAACCAGACATCAAGAATAACCCCTTACCATGATTTTCATCCAAAATCATCTTAATATATGGGAATAGATTTGGAGCATATTGAATTTCATCAATAAATATTGGGGGAGGATTATCTTTTAGAAATATCCCTCCATCTTCAATTGCGGATTTCATCATTATAGAATCATCTAACGTGACAAATCTAATATCCTTTGCATACTCTTTTAAAACTGTAGTCTTACCAACTTGCCTAGGTCCAGTTACCAAAACTGCCCCAAACATTTCTGAAGCTTTTTTTATTGTCTCTGTAATCGCCCGCTTGATATATCGCATAATATATGCTCCTTTCTCCGTCTATTTTAATATACAATATTATTATAGCCGAAAATCAAACGATAATCAACAACTATGATTTTCATGTCTTTTGAAGTGCTTTTCACCTAAACAAAAGCACCGATTATCTCGGTGCTCTTTGGGTTTAATATTGGTTAAGATTTTTATGCCATTGAGGTTATATCTATTGCGACTATGTACTGGATGGTATTTGAAAGTCCAAGATTTGAGGTGAATGGAACATTTAGGACTAGGGTGTATCTTCCACCTGCTCTTGAGGCACCTGATGTTGTATGTCCAGTATTAATTCCAGCAAATCCTCCAGACACTTTGGTACCAAAGTACTTGGTGTTAAAGTTCCATTGACTTGAATCGTATTTATCTGCAGCCCAGTATACATCAGCCTTTGCCCATGATAATGGATAAATGTAATCCCAACTATACCCAGGATGCTCTACGTTCTTAAACGAGAAGAGTTCAAATTCAACTATTGGTGGATGAGCAGTCTTAACAGACATCATTGGTAAGTATCTAAGATCAAATGGCGCATTAACTGCTACAACTATCTTAGGAACATCATTTTGCTTAAATTGGCCTTGCTGTGCGTTGTATTGAGAGTAGAAGTTAGTTGAAGGTAACTTATTAGTTGCTGTATCGTAATTTTCTTCAAATCCATCAATTCCAAGAGTTGTTGGATAAATCCAAGATGCTGGAAGAGCTGGCTTAATAATTCCAAATCCGTAAACAGCATCTGGGTTATGCATATATGATGGGTATGCTTTTAGATTATCGATATTTTGTGGATCTCCATCTTGATAATACACTTCTGTTGAGGCAAAGGATGTAACTATAATCTTACCACCTACTTGTTCCTGTGGGTTTGGATATGCTCTAAAGGATGTAGCTTCCCAGTTAATGTAACCTGGATCATCAAAATCTTGTGCTGGGACTGTATCATCTGCTCTTTGTGGCATACCTTTATGAGGCGTAATCTTTGATCCTTGAATTACTCTATCTCCTGCACCAGTTCTTGTAAACCCTACCTCTCTACCTGGATCATCGTAGAATTTATATGTTGAGCTATATTCAATAGGAATCATCTTATTTTGAGTTAGGTTAGTACCAGCAAATAATTGTCTATAGTATGAAGGTAAGGTATATGATTCATTTACTTGCACGGATACTAGGGTTGGAACGCTATTATTAACAAGAGTCTTTCTATTATCCACATAGAAGCCCCATCTAATTGTTTGTCCACCACGACCACCAAGTGTTAGAGAAGCATATTGCCTAATTGTAGAACTTGCACCCCATGTTACATCATCAAAACTCCATTTATTGTAGTTATTTAAGTATGTTCCGCCACCTCTTAAGTTTTCAAAGGTAAATGACATTGTGTTGTCAAATGTAACATTGTATGCATCGTTTGCATAAACATTGCTTTCGCTTTCAAGTAATATCCCAGCTAGAACTTCTAGAGCATAAATAGGTTGCCCAAGCTCAGTATATCCTTTAACTTTACGTTGAGTTTGTCCAGGCATTAGGATTATTTCGCTTACTCCATACTTGGTGTTTTCGCTAAACACTATGTCGTCTGCTAGTACCCAAGATGTATCAATCTGGTAGTTAATTGAATAAGGTTGATTATCTAAGTCGATTTGGAAGGTTGTGCTTACCGTTTCTTTGTTGTAGGCAATACGGGCTCTTCCTGATTTCATGTTAGTCCAAGCGGCATCTATGTCTACATAGTAAACTCCAGGATCACCCATGCTTGAGCCTTCTGGGCCTACATAAACTCTCATGTGTTCTGGTAGTTTTACTCCGCCATTTGCAATAAAGTAATATGGATTACTAATATAGTAGGTATCTTTATGATCAATTCCATACACTCTTAATATGTGTTCTGCTGAAGCAGGATCAACTTGATTTAACCACTGTTTATATGTCAATGTGCAGTTATTAAAGTAGCCTTCAGAATCCGATAAGTACTCAAGGTTTCCTGCAGGGTTCATTCTAATATCAACTATATATGATTCAACACATGGAACATCAAATGGGGCAAGTTGCTGACCAATTGCGCCAAGACCAAATCCTGGGAGCTTAATATAGAATCTTGCATCTCTACCCTTGTAAGAAATACCACGTCCAGAATCAAGTATGAATCTAATAGGCAAAGTTTCCTCGGCTTCACTAAGTTCAAGTGCAGCTGGCGCATCTGCGTCTTGAGTAAAGAAATTAGCAGCAGCGCCTAGAGTGAAGGTTATATCATACATAGAAGTGTCGCCTTCTGACATGTTGCCAAACTTAATGGTGAAGGCAGCATTTGAAACAAACACGTCATTTACAATCGCTTCAGATACGTCTTCAGTTGTATTGTAATCATACGGCTTAATTGAAGGTCTAACAGGTATGGGTTGTCCAAACTCATCATATATCAAATTACCAAGTTCATCTTTTTCATAAACTATATTTTCACCATCATAAACTAACTTAAATAGGTTGGTAAATTCGGTGACTGTTCTATCAAGCACACGGAATAAGAACGGCTTTCTTTGTGCAAATAGCGTATCATAAGCTTGCTTATCAGCAGAGGCTACTCCAGCTCTATTATATTGTATAGTTGCATAAGCAAAGTTATTCTTTTCAATTCCCTTGTAGGTACGTCTAACCTTACTATCATCCCAAGTTACTTTCATTTGGTTAGTAGGACTCGTTATTCCATCTGTAAATGAGCCAACTAGTGGGATACCTTCAACTATGTCGTTAAATTGAACCTCTGTGCTAGTCTTTGGATAAATAATGTCTTTGTTATATGTCTCAAATGGGTCAAACACAAAGTGAAGTGGTGCATCTGCTCCTGTCTTATC
>CAYMPR010000003.1:29047-30847 GCA_964392385.1 uncultured Christensenellaceae bacterium
CCAGGAACTGTTACTTCACTAATTAATGGATCTTCAACTGTATCAAATACATCTACGCCAACACTATATGTTAGCCCAAGTCCAGTGTAACCAGTAGCATCAACGTCTTGCCCCGCTCTAATTCCATATGGGTCAATAAAGTAAGCAATTGGTAGGCCTTCAGAATATGTCATATCTTGAATGGTTGTTATTATTGTTCTGTTATACTTTGCATCTTTTGCAACGCTATTTCCTTCTGGTCCAAAGGAGATTTGTGCATCAATTAGCCTTCCGGTATATAGATTTTCTGTCTCGGTTGCTCTTCCTGTACGAGTATCTCTAATTCTATAATTATCGGCCGTCAGATTAATTACTATTTCCTTATATGCATTGTTTATAAAGTTCGAGGTGAAGTTTTCACCATCAGCTTTTTTAACTACTATAATTGCTCTTCTATAATATGAGAAGTCTTCGCTTAAAAAGTCTTCACTGTATTTTGTTTCATAAGGATTAATGTTTATAGCAGGCATATACTCTACGAAGTTAGCACCTGTTGCCATACGGCTAACATATATTCCTTGCAATGTTCTATCAATTACAGTAACTGGAATTTCAATTGACTGAATAGCACTCATTCTGCCATTTTCTGGGTTTAGAACATAAATTGAAACAAGAGCTGCCATATTATTATCGCGGTTAAATTCTCCACCAGTAGTAGTCATCGCATCAACTATCTTATCAAAGTCCCAATCAATACTTAGTTCAAGTTTATTAGCTCCGCCCTCAAATATTGCTATTGCTTGAGAAGCTAACCCAACAAAGCCTTCATAAGGATCAACTACTAAAGAGGTTATTCTGCCATTTTCGGTTCTAATTACACTATTTTCTGGTAAAGCACCTGCGACTTCTAAGCTTTCAAGTTTACTTGGTGCAATATATACAGGTATTTCAAATTTTTGTTCAAGTGTTGGGTGACCTTTAGAAAGTGTTGCAAGTACATTGTATCTTCCGCCTAAGAAGGAGTATCTAATGTTTTCTACAGTCCAATCAAGCGTGTACTTTTCTTCAGCTCCACTTTCAAAGGTAACTGTAATACCTTCTTCAAATTGAGCTACATCAACTATTATCTTGGAAAACTCTAATCCGTCCACGCTCTTTGAGGCATGCTTTCTAATTATTTCGTCTTCGGCTACTACATCGCTAAAGGTATATCCACTAGTAGCGGTGCCCGCTAAGTATTCTGCATTATTTAAATCAATTAGACCTCTATAGAACACATAGTAAGTGTTAGTAGATGCGTTGTAATACACTGCAACTATGCTTCCCTTTAACCTTGTAGATGTAATTTCGCTATCCCAGGTCCTAGTCACTTCTGGCCATAATGTCGAATCAAGTTTTGTTGAGGAGGCAATTACACTGCTAAAGCTTGTTATATCAGGAGTAATTATTCCTGTATCAATATTTCTATTGCTTATAGCAACTACTGTGCATGTGCCTATTGAGGTAAAGTCAATTGGCTCATATACGCTTCCGGTAAGGTCAGACGCACCATACCAAGTCTTCATACCAACAGCAATTCTTTCTGATACATCAATAATTTGCGGTAAGCTTTGTCTTACTTCAATACTTGGCTTGCCATCAATTATAGTTGAAACAGTATTACCTAGCTTATCAACAATCTTTTCAACGCCACCAAAGTTAACCGTCTTTCCAACTGATAATGGGAATGATTGATTTAGACTTCCTGTATAGGCAAAGTTAGTTTGTTGATATTTAACATCGAGATACAAATCATTTCTATAATTTGTACTTACTTTCAAG
>CAYMPR010000003.1:30947-32716 GCA_964392385.1 uncultured Christensenellaceae bacterium
ACGCTCTTCCAAATAACCTCATGATTTTCAACAGTTGGCACTCCATCAATAGTTACTGTTACTTTTGCATATTTAGGTAGATTAATTCCATCAAATCCATAAAACTCGCGCGCTGTAAATTCAGTTGTATATGCTGCATCTTCAAAATAAACGATATCTGTTACGTTTCTTGCCTTCTCATTTACATAGGTTATTGTTAAAGTTTGTTTATTTGCAATCTTTGAGCCAAGGGTTACTGTCCCAAGTATTCCAGTTGCTTTTCTATAAAAGTCTAATTTGTCAGCTCCTAAATCAAAGCTTGCAGGAATTACTTCAGTTATTCCGCCAGTAGTAGTAACGGATAAGGTCTTTGGCATTACAAAGTTCATCGGGTCAACAATGCTCATCGTGGTATTACCACCAACAGTTACTATACTGTATTGACCTTCAACGGTTACATCATTAATTCCAACTACTCTTCTGTCTCTTACGTAGCCTTGTGCTGCGCTTAGAGTAAAGGGTATTTCTTGTTCCCAAATCATAGTAGAAGGATCGCTTAGGTTATAGCCTTTATTTGCAACTTTAATGACGATTCTAACATCTGCCCCAGTATTTACCATGCCGTTTTCAGGATATAGTAGTCTCCAAGAAACTATATCAAAAGCATCTCTAGTTACTTTAGTGTTAGCAATTCCATATATACTTGCGCTTATATATCTACTTAAAACTGGATTATCCGCTTGAGATAAGAGTGCGTCAATGTCACCTACAAGTAGTGGGTTGGCAGAATCAGTTAACCCAAGTATATAATCAACGTCTCTAGTTTCTGCGTAATATGGGCTAATTGGCATTACTGGAATAGTAAGCGAATCTAAAGTGGATTGCTTCATTGTAGCCCTTACGTTCTTGATTAATACTGTTCCAAAAATTGGATCACTAACTAATATATCTACGTAGTAGAATCTACCTCTAAATGATGGGTCTTTGAAGCTGATTTCTTTATAGTATCTCTTGCCTGAATAATCAATGTAATTGCCTTCTGTATCTTGTACTTCAATAAAGTCTAAGGATGAAGTTCCGTTTCCTTCTGCGAATGTTGAAGAAGTAAAGCCAATATATACTTTAGTATTTACTGGAGCAAGATTAGTTAAGCCATTACTAAATATTACTTTCTGAGTCTCGGTAATCTTTGCAGCATTCATCGTAGACTGTACGCCATTTAGATAGTATGAAGTGTATGGGTAAACATCAATGCTAGTTACGCTTGTAGGTATTCTTTGCTCAATCGTAAATGGAACATCAACAAATTGGTGATATGGCTCAACGCCTACTTTTGCTCTAATTGTATAAACCCAACTTGTGCCTTGTGCCCCCATATAATTGTATCTAGAAAGCGCCGCATCTGGGTATACCCAAACAAAGTCTTTGCCTTCAACTAAAGTTCCATTAAGTACAATATTATCTATGTCATAACCATACGAAACATTAATTGAGGAAGGAAGATTAAAGCCATTATTATTAAACGGGGTTATTGTTCTAACAGGTACCAAGGTATTTAAATTGGTTGCAACAATTGTTCTTGGAAGCACCTTAATTGTAACTGTCACATTTTGTATATTTCCAAGAGCATCTCTAAACTTAATAATTATTGGATAGTCTGGATGGACAAGTAAGCCTGCATCATAATTATCTAGAGATGTCATATCAATAGAATCTATTGCCCATCTTGAAATTGTCTCAGTTATTTGTTCTCCAAGCCCATCAAGTAGAGGATTTCCAAGTGCATCATA
>CAYMPR010000003.1:32816-36227 GCA_964392385.1 uncultured Christensenellaceae bacterium
AACCATATTTTGACCTTGCTCGTACATCACGTTTGTATAGAATCTCGAGCTAATCTTATCAATTCTTTCGGCAACACAGTTCTTAACTCTTACAGGAACCTGTATAGATACTCTTGCTGCGTCTTTACCCTTTAATATAACGCCAGATGCTTGAGGAACTGAAGGAGTATTAGAATATGTCAACTTAACATAAGCTGTTCCACCTTCATAACTAATATTCGTATTTGAAAAGTCCCAATCTAAATTATCAAACACATAGCGCTTATAGAGATAGTCTTGAAGTAAGCCAGTTGAGGTGGTAAATTGTTTAGCAGTTCCTAAATCTGGGTCAATTTGCTGATATTTAGCGGCATATGCAAGCATAGTAGGAAGTAGTTGCCTATATTCCTCTTCATCAAAGGTTAATGGATTAATTTCTGGTAAATCTATAGCTTTACTTAAGTTATTGGTATCTTGTACATAACCACCGATATGGCTTTCACCAGTTTCAGCAAGCCTTAAATTAAGTGTAGATTCTGGATCAATTATAAGCCCGGGTTCTACTCTTGCAGGTATCTTTGTAACCATCTTTAAAGTATCATTCCAGCCATAAATCATATTTCCAGCGTAGCCCACGATATACCCAGTTGATCCATCGGTTCTAGGAGTCATGTCTAAGCGGGACAAATCCCAATACATCATGGATCCTGCGCTTTCACTGGAGTCTCCATCTGCAAAGCTAACCATATTTCTCTTTGGTAGTAGATCAGCTAGCGTAGTAATTGTATATGAGCCATCTGGCTTTAAGTTAGATCTAACTCCACCAAATCCCTCTTCGCCAGCCCAAGATCCACCAATTGCTGTAAAGGCCATTAAGTTATATGGATCGTGGAATATAATTTCACTTGGAGGAACTAGATAGTTCTTGCCCATATAGTTACCATTTTGATAAGGAGTAAAGTACTCTCCTCCCAAATTAGTAACTGCTCTTAGTCTTAAGCCTGTGTTATATATATCAAGCTCTAAATATCTATCATCTTTTGCACTAATTATGTCTACTGCCGTCTTTTCAGCTTCAGTTCTTAATCTATATTCATAGTGCTCTGGAACATCACCGTCTTCAGCTACATACATATATGAAGATGGTCTACCATTTAAGAAGTCCTCATCATCAAAGTGTCCATAAACATCACGTACATAAGTAGTTCCTATAATCTTTCTAGTTACAACTCCTTGTGTATCTTGAGTATACTCGTAGTCGTTAATCATAATGTATGAGTTAACTACATTGCTATCAATCCATCTCTTTATCATGGCATATACATCTTCATACTCAGGTAGTGGGAAGCCATCTTCATCAAACATAACTGAGTCAGCTCTAAGTATCGTTCCTTTTGTAATGAACATGTTTTCATCAGTTACTTGCCCATATCCAAACTCGTACATTGGATCATCATCCACCTTATCAGGGTCAAGAAGATTTCTTGAGTGCAAGTAGCTTGCGCCGTTAACAAATAACAGGATTCTTTCAAATAAATTATTGAAGTTTGTATTTAAAAATACCTTAGCGTAAACGCTTTGATCGCGGAATATATGTTCTCTTTCATATCCAACCTCAAGGTCGCCCTCATCATCAATTTTGGGAGTGCCAACTACTAAAGTATTACCATCCTTGTCATTTGAGCCAACTAGTACTGTTCCCTCTTCTAAGATGCCTTCATGCGCCAGTAAGTCCTTTACATTAGTGCGTTTTTGATATCTTTCTGGGCCATACTTCTTGCCCTCTATTTCTACGTTTTCAACGTAAGATGGATCAGGAACACTCCCTAGTTCAACCATAGTTGAGGCTACATCTTCAGCTTGAAGCGGGCTGTTTTCTAGATCTTTTTCCTCAATCATTGAGTAAGGCGTAGTTAATGGGAATAAGTGTGAAATCAACCTAGTTGCTTGGTCTAAAATATTATCAACAAGCTCAATACCAAACACAAACTGAATTGCATCCATTAGGGTTGAGTTCATTGAGCCAAGGGCAAATTCAAGTATGAAGTTAATAAGTCCGCCAGCTTGTCTAGGAGGAGCTGCATATAATGTACGGGTATAATCCTTTCTTGTAGCATAGACGAAGTTATAAATGTTTTCATCATCACTTTCATCAAAGTAACCCTTGAATTTAAGCCTTTGAACATTAGTATCAGATGCGTCAGCAGGAATTGCAGCAAGGTCACGCGGCAAGTATTTTTGATCAGGAGTAATATTCCCATAACCTATCATATTAAACAGGATATTATTAACCATTCCTAAAATGTTGCCTATAAAGTCAGGTGCTAGCCAAAGCTCTATATATGAAACTGCATCGTTAGCATCATATGGACCTTCTTTATATCCATTAGTATAGTTAATCCATGGAACAAACCTTGTCTTACCCTTTTCATCAACTGTTGAGGAAGTAAAGTCAACATCTGGTATTGCACCAAGAGCAGCATTTCCACCCTGTTTTACTAACCATTCAACTACTGCTCCACCTACTCCGCCACCGACAAGATTTCCTAGCCAAGAAGCAGCAGCGCCAATGCCTTGTCCTGCAGCCCAGTTAATACCAGCATTTAGAACATCTTCGCCCATCTTGTTTGCCCAATTAGCATATGTTAGAGGAATTCCGTCTTCTGTATAGCCTGGGTTAGTTACATCTTGTTCGCCTGGGTCATCACTTGATGCATCTAAATAATCTGCCCCAAGTCTAATTCTTACACCCTGTATCATAGATGTAGCAACAGTAGGCTGAGCCGACCAATGTTTTGGCCTTTGCACTAATGTATAATTAAAAGCTAGATTGTTATCAGCAGTTGTTAAAGTTACAGTATCTTTGTTGCTGTTTTTATATAAAGTTGAGCGAATCTTAATGGTGTAAGCTCTATCAAGTGGCATCTTTTCTAATTTCAAAACGCCATCAACCATAATATCACTTGCTACTTTATCTATCTTATAGACTTTATTGTCGTAGAAATTACCATTGCCATCTACTGCTCTACCTTGAGCGGTGTAGTCACGTGGCATATTTTGGTGATAAGGATAGAAAATAGTATCCCAATATCCATTATCATCTTCGCCTGCAGCTTCAGGACCAGTTAAATTGAAGGCATATTCATTTACATTAGGAACAAAGTAGTAAAGCTGATCGGTATTGCCACTAAAGCTATCTGTGTCTCTTAAGGTTCTTCCACCATATTCTAGCCAAACTTCAACGTCTTGATCGTTAACTGCTAGTATCTTACCAGCCATTATGCCAACTACTATTTGATTTTTAGATGGATATGCTCTAATTTCAATTATTACTCCTCTAACGTAGCTTACTGCGTGATAGAAGATATAATTTATCTTTTCGGTAATTTCGTATGCAGGAATTGGATTTCCGCCATCAATTACTGTTTCACT
>CAYMPR010000003.1:36327-53751 GCA_964392385.1 uncultured Christensenellaceae bacterium
GAAGTTGATGGATAGTTAAAGTAAACGCCTACATTTGCAAGAGGTACTGCCCCAGTTCCACTAGAATTATCTCTAATTGTTCCGCTTATTGTTATTTGACCATAATTATATTCACCATATGGCGCTAAATGGTAATTTGCTTCGCCAGCTGGCACATCTCTGTATGGCATAACAGATACATATTGAGCGCTCTCATGAGGTTGCGGGTAATTATTATATACATTTCCAGCAGGAGCTACTAACCTTACTTCGTAAGTCATTGGAGCTACAACATTAATGAAAGCATATTTACCATCTTTATCAGTTACTGTATAGTAATATCTTGCACCATTTGCCCAAAGTTCAACTGTTGCACCTTCTACGTTTTCAATTACTGCGTCTCCGCCTGTTATAACACCATATAAACTGCCATGAGCATAAGGCTCGGGATCAGTTGCAGGCGACGGAAGTAGAGTTGCTAGAAGTGTTGGTAGATATAAATACATTAACGGAATTCCACCAGCACCCTTACCAATTAAATCATCAACTATTTGTCCAACTCTTAGTGGATTACCATACCCTGTTGCATTTCCAATAACTCCAGCAAGCCAGTCCGATAATATTGGGGTAATTAGCGCGTTAACCGCACTACCAATAATTCCTCCAACGCCTGGGAATGCAGCATTTAAAATGGCACTAATAATTGCACCCATTATCGAGTTAATTGCACCTGATATATCAATAACAAGTATTGAAGCAAGGGACAAATGTAAGGTGTAGTCTCTAAGGAACGCCCTTAAGCTTTGTGGTACCCAAGTGGACGGATCAGGATTTTCTTCAACGCCAGCTACTTGAGTAAATTGAGCAATTCCAATTTCAAGCATATTAGTTGATGTCTTATTTAGTCTTAGTTTTAATCTTCTATATGCGTTATCTAAATACACAGGAGTATATGGCTTTATAACTCCACTTAAGGCGTCTCCAAGGTCCCATCCGCCAATTACAAGGCCCGATACTCCACCAATTGAGGCATAACTTGCATCATATAGCGCTGAGAAATCATAAGTGTTACTGTTATGTGTGCCTTGACCAAAGTAGGTAGGGCCAGTTGAGTAGTTGTTTGCTAAATCAAAGCTCGCTAGGTCAATACTTCCCGCACCGCCGTATCCAATATTTCTTAAGTAGAAGTAGTCATTTCTCTTATCAATATATATAGTAAAGTCGTTAAACTTAATTGCATCCACTACTGATTGGATTAAATCTAGCATTTCGATATTGAGTGCGCCCATCTCACCAGTATCAGTTACACCCATACCAATACCAACAACACCACCAAATCTTTCTTTTCCAAGAATCTTAGTAACTTTAAGTTGTGATGCAGCTGACCCAATCTTAAACTTAAGTCCATTTTCAGGAATGTTAATTGATAGAGAGTTTCCAAGCTTATCAAGCTTAAGTCTCATTTCAAGGTTATTAAGTCCTGCTTTAATGTTAATACCCATTCTAATATCGGCAATCTTTGGTAGATTTCCGCCTAGGGAATCACCAGCAAGAACAGAAAGTATTGCCATATTGGGATTAAGGATTATTTCCTCGTTTGTCATTATAAAGCGGAATAGAGGAGCATCAGTTGCTATAACTAAATCTACTGCCGCATTTTCAGGGTTGTTGTTTTCTAACAGCTTACTAGCTGTAGGTATTGTGGCATTTTGAGGACCATTTTCTGGAGCATTCATCTCTTGCTCTGCGCCACTAAATAAGTCGTTAATTATTGATGAAATCTCAATACCATTACCATCTCCTAAGAAATCTCCTAGGAAGGAATTCAATATGCCCATTATGTCAATACTCTTTACAGCAGCTTGGAATAATCCAAGCCCTTGCATGTCGGCATATATGGCATTATCTTCACCTAAGAAGTAAAGTCCAAGTAATAAATCTTCGCCATAACCAATCTTCATTGATAGTGTGGTCTTTGATAAATCTACTAAGTTTCCATATATAGCTAGTTGGAAAGTAAAGACCATAACACTGTTTTGAGCATCGAGTGTTACTGAATTTGCTGGAAAGCCCGCAAGTGTTTCAAGCAGTCTTTCAATAGCAAATATTTGTGGCGACTTATTTGCAGTAGATCTTGTTCTAACCCTAATTTCCATATCAAGGCTAAGGCCTATTTCAGTAATAGCCGATATATCTTCAAATTGTATAGGATTAATTGTGCCATATAAGAGGCCTTCTGGGGATAAACCAGGTTCATAATCTGGGTCGCTTGTAAAGGTTGAGTATCCTGGTCTAAAGTTAACTCCAAGCCTCATTGCTTTTTCATATGGAGAATCATCAGTTAATCTCATAATGATTCCTGCCATATTATCAACTTTTGAATAACCAATGGTTAAGTTTCTAAAATTAGAAATAATGAGGTCTGCTCCACCAAACAAGTTTTCTGTAGCTGGATTAGAGGTAATATTAGCAAGTAATGATACAAGTAAAGCGCCTGTTATTCCAATAGATACTTCTTCGCTTCCAAAGGTTAAAAGCATTAGTCTATTATCTAAAACATAATCTTTTAGATTAACTCTTTGAATTCCTTCTTTAATGGCATTTTGTGGCGCTTCTGGATCAACTGGGGTCTCCGAACTGCTATTTAATAGTCCTGATACCATGTCTACAATTATTGAACCTATTTGAAGATTTTCCATCTTCATTGCAGGGAAACCAAGGCCCGAAAGGTCTGCGTAAATCGTGCTACTTTCAACCATTTCACCGAGGCCATTAACAATGTATCCTCCGTGATAGGTTAATTGCATCATTGTCTTATCATTATATGTTAAAGCAAGTTGGAATCTAATAGGTACTAAATCGCCAAAATCTATATACACCCTTAAATGAATTCCAATTGTTATATTAAGTTCTTCGTTTGGTTGGAATGCAAAGTTAAGTTGAGATAAGCTTCCTAAAATTCCTGTTGGATTACCTCCACCAATTATATTAATTAATGATTGAATAGTTTCTGAGAAGTCGTAAAAGCCTATAACATTATCATCAATGCCAAACTCAAGATTTACTTCAAATTCCCATTTATAGTCAGATAATGGCTTAAACTTGTTAGCAAAATATTGCTCATATTGCATATCATCAAAGCTACCTTCTGGTGCATCTGGGTTAGAAGCTAGGAATAAGTCAACTAGATAAGAATTCATCTTGCCGTAGTAGGCCGCTTCTCTAAGCATATTGTTTTCGCCAATACCGATATCTAGATTATCAAGCATGACAAACAAGTTATATTTACTCTTTGCACTTGCTGCAGCAATAATTACTTTATATGAACCTGCTTCACTAGGATCAGAGACTGCTCTAATCGTGAAGGAAAGCCTTGACTCTCTATCTATTAATTGGTGTGCTCCTTCTGTATCTCCTGGAAGTGGATTAGTCATCTTCCACTCGTAACCTTTTGCTCTATAGTAATCAGAAATTTGCTTAACCATACCATTTGCAAGTAGTTTCTTAATTGCTGCTGCTTCTTCAGGTGTATACTCACCTTCGTTAAAGTTATAGCTATCTAGTGGATCATACACTAGGAAGAATACGTTTTGATATCCTGAATTTTCTCTTGCAAAGTCTTTTGTAGGATCTTGTTCGTCTTGTCTAACAAAAGCTTCTTGTATTTCAGGAATTTCTTGGGAGGGTATTATACCTGCAATTGTTTGAAGTTCGAAATTGGTTAGGAAATCTTCCTCGTATTTATTAATCTCTTCAAGGACATAATCAATAGAAGCTCTATTCATTGAGAAGTTTCCAAGGCGAGCAAGAGTTATGTTATTCATGTTGATTTTATATAGTGAGGGCGAGAAGGTTATAGCCATAATAACTACATAGCTATCACCCTTTGCGTAGTATTGAACTGAAGCATGTTCGGTAAGAGTTGAGCTATAATATGATCTATAATCATCAAGATCGGTTCTGTTTCCAAATAGAGAGGCAGGAACTCCACCACTTAAGTATGTTCTATTTAGTACATAGTCCCCAATTGCATTTCTTAAATCAATTGCCTTTAACTGCCTTGTGGCGTTATCCATGCCACCAACACCCACAAAATGGTCTTCAATTCTAAATTGTAAATAGTGAACTTCACTATCTGATATGTTTTCAGCCTGTGCCGCTTCAGCATCTAAATAATATCCCGTTTGAGAAATTAATTGTTTATTACTTCCTTCAAGATATACTTGTGCTGCTTGCATAAACTTAAAGTCAGTAGGATCAAGAACACCCTTTGCCGCTTCTTTCGATTGCACAACGGCTTTAACTACATCGTCGTTCATGCTTACGCCAACTGATGACACTAAATCGCCAATCTCAATTCCTGTAAGGTCTACTGCTGCTTGATAATCTAAGCCGACTCTGATTCTAACAAAGTTATTTGTGGTATCAATATCTACTGCAACTTCACCTAAATTCTCGCTAAATGGGAAATTAAGCATAGTGTTTAAGAATGTTGATAGAGCGGTTCTAGCTATAACTAGAGAGATGAATCCCTTTCTAATTAATAAGCTTTCTACAATACCTAAGTACCAATTCGAGGCTTGCTCTTCTTCTTCAGGGGTATATGGATCTTCTGCATTCTCCGAGCCTTCATAGTATGTAGTTGTTCCTTCTTCGGTTATATAATTATATTCAACTATATTTCCAAATAAACTATTACTTGGATTTTCAGGATCTTCAAGTAAGTCAGGGCGTCTAGCAGTTATTTCATCGGGAAGAATAATACCTATTCCTGTTGCTAAAGATATTATTATTGGGTCAATGGTATCATATTGCAAATTCTCGCCAATAGAGGTAAGCATATCGGTTATATTCATCTTAAGGAACTTCTCGAAGAACTCACCGCTAATTAATACTCCATCAAATCCTTCATCTTTTAGTGCATTAATAGTTAAATAAATTCTTATGCCTTCTTGTTCGTAAAGCGCAGGGTCACCATTTAAACTGCCAACTATATATAACGAGAAGAACTCTTGATCGACTGCACCTTGAGAGTCTAGAGATAAGGCTTGAACAAGCACATTTATTGCCCATTTATCTAAATCAGTTAGTTTTACGTCAAACTTTAATCTTAAAGTAACATCTCCCACCATATCCTCAAGTGCTTGGATATAGAAGGCAGCACCAATTTGATTGCCAAATTCATCTTCTTCGTTTGCAAATATTGAGCTCCAGTTTAGGACATATGACATAAAGTCAGCGCCAAGGGTTAAATCAATACCGCCATTTACTCTCCATTCAACGTCACGAGTATCAAAGCACGATGCATAGTAATCAAGCATTGCCTGGTCAGTTGTCAAGAATTCATATCTTTCGTTAAAAATTTCTCTTCCAACTCTAAATGAACTGTGATGTAGTAGCGATAATGTTGCACTAAATCCACCAGCTTGATATTTACTTCCATCTGGTTCCTCAACTTCTACAGCTTCTTTAGTTATATTTAAGTCTAAACTCATTCCGCCATTTTCATCAAAGAATAATCCGAGGTGCATTCTATCCATAATGGTTTCAAATATTGCACCAACTGCAGTAGGATCTATTTCAAACGCCCCCTCTCCTCCACCAATACCTAATACATTCATTAATGTTTCAGCAAGAGACTCAAGTAGACTATTAGTAACCATTATTCCAAAGCCATATGAATTCAAGAAAATTATAGGTCTTATAGTTGAGCCAACCATACTACTTGCAGAATTTAACATTTTAAGTATTGGTGATGCTGCTGCGTTTTCAGGGCCCGCTGGCTCTTCTTCCACGACCGTATCATCTTCAACTTGCTCCATATCGAACAAGTTATACATAAAGTTTCTAATTAATCCAGTTATATCAATATCAACTATTGCTATATCAATATGTGTATCAAACAACTCTAAACTTGCATATAACACATTGTTGACAAAATATCCCTTTAATATGCTTTGTGCGTTAGCAACTGTGCCACTCGTGTTGTCTAATATCTTAAAGCCTATATCAAGTTCTGCCATTATCGCAGTATTAATCAAAGCAAGATTTGTCGAAACTAGCTTACTTAAATCAACAGCTAGTTTAACGTTTATGTATGCGTATACCGTTTCGTCTCCACCTACTGTTAAGAAATCAGTAGTAAACTCAGGAGCCTCAAGACCTAAAAATGCATAAACTGTCTTTAGTAACTGGTCGAGCTGTAATCTTCCATCTGCTAAGTCAATACTTAATGACATATTAACTTCAGTGCTAATTGCAAGTTCGCTATATGAGGTATATTCTAGCCTTTCTTCGGGAGAAATTAATGGAGGAATTGTGCTTTCTATTCCATATGGAGTTAAGACTTTGCTTTCTGATAGTGCATCAATTGAAATTTCTTTTCCAAGTATTCTAAGAGCAAGATATACCCTTCCTTCTTTTCCGCTAGATAAAGTCCCAAGTATTTCCTCGGTATCGACATTTACTACATACATAATGCCATCAGTTAAATATACCTTGTGGTTAAATGTAGCACCAGAAGGATTATAAAGAGTAACAACATCGGGATAAACCTTTGCAGAAAGAGCGGATCCACCAACTACTATATTTCCTATTAAAGCATTAGCTAAAATATTTAATAAATCTTCATCAACTAAGTTACTGTATCCCAGTGTTTCCGAGAAAATCGACTTAACAGAGTTGTCTAGCGGATTGTATACCGTCATTTCCCCTTGTTTGTCATAAATGTTATAAATAATCTCGTCATCTGGATTAATTACATTGTATACAGTGGTTGCGGACTCTAAATTAACGCCCACTTCGATTTCTGCATCTGGAGTAACGCCTAGCGTCGCATTAGGTCTTAAAACCCCATCGAGTAAACTCTCTACATCAAGCTCAAGGCCTAACATAGAAACGAGGGCAAGTATCATCTCATAAGTAATTAAAACGACAAACCCTTCATCTTCTCCAAGTAAAAGTTTGACTATGCCGGTTATTCTTTCTTCCTCATCTTCAGCGTTTAGTAAGGCGGAAAATGATGGGAATCTTAAAGCAAAGTCATCTTCAATAGCTTTTTTCTCTTCCTCTGAAAGTGAGGCTATATATTCAGTTGTACTCATTCCACCTGAAGAAGCTGCATCAATTGCTGCATTTGGTGCACTTAAAGATGGCCCATAGCTACTATTTTCTGGAGGAGTGGTTTCTTCCCCTGATATTACGCCACCTAAAAATCCAAACAAATAATTGACACTTTCTAATGTTACTTTTCCAAGACCTAACGAGGATAAGTCAAGATATATATCCTTATCAAGTCCATCTAATCTATTAATTAAAGTTGCAGAGATATTAAACTTCTCTGGAGCACTCTTTGAATAAATATTTACTGTTGCTTGAATTGTATCCCAAATACCAAATAGCCCACCCATAATGCCTGTAATTACATTAACCTCAATTACTATAGTGTCACCAAGTTGTCCAAGAGCAAGTATTTGTGGGAGTGCAGTGATTAATGGACTATTTTCATCAAAGAGGGAAGCGAGAGGACTATCTTCACCAATTGCGCCACCAATCATTCCGTTTGGATCAAGCAATGACTCAAATAAATCCTGAAGCTGTACAACGCCTTCATCAACGCCTAGTTCAATTTCAACCGCGGCTTGTAATTGAATCGTGTTAACATCCGTTCCTTTAACATAATCAGCAGCTTGAGGGCGAATAAGAACGGTATTGTTCCAGCCTTCAAATTGTACTCTAATGCCATCAATACCAAGACCCAAACCAAGTACTTCAGAGCCTTGCGCCTCTGCAGATACATCTACTCCTATAATAAATGTGCTGAGTTTAGGAGCTAAATAAATCATTGCAACTAGTTCACTAAACACGGCTAGATCAGCCATATTAAGAAATCTTAGTATAGTATTAAACGCTGTCTTTGTTGCCATTATTGCAAGACCATGAGTAGTTACAGCACCAAATATTAATTGTTGCCCAAAGTTAATATCAAGTGGGGTCTCTGTTCCAGTTAAAGGAGCATTAGAAGGAGGATTTGGACCCTCTTGATTTGCTGGTTCCTCTGGTACTACAGTTTGTGGCTTAATTAAATCCATTAAAAAGTCTAGCTGGAATTCTTGTTCGCCGGTTAGTTTAGCTATAAAGTCTTCAATAACAATCTTTGGCCCTTGGATAGGCGATAAATCTACATACAAGTTCCCATTGTGTAGATTAAGTTGAAGAACTTTTCCAATACTCGAGCCCGATACTGTTCTAATTGTCACTTGAAGCTCAAAGCCCATAATGTTTCTAACATTTAGGTTGGCGAGTATCTCTATTTCAAATCTAACTTTTTGATCAGATCCAATTTCAAGTAGTATTCCAAGTACAACATCGGGCAGTAATCCCTTTAACATACTAGTTACTGGTTCTTTATTTAAATCGTAGCCAGTGTACTCGTATCCAGGTATACCAACGTCAGTAATCTCTCCCGCCTCAACTTCCATAAATAATAAGGTACTTACGCCAATAACAGGATATGAAGTATCAAAATCAACATATGGCATAGTTGTATTTTCATCAATAAATGCAGCAGCTGGCGGCTTCATTATCATAGATTCTTGATGATAGGATAAAGCAAATTGGAAATCATTTAATACGGAGAAGGAAATAGCTAATTTTCTTCCACTTTCTCTGTATATTGGATTATCTTCTGTTCCAATATTTACTCTTTCGCCGTTTGCATCAAATTCATAATCTCTAAATTCAAGGCCTAGGGCTATAAGCTCTTCTGGTCCAAGTAGTTTTGCTTTTACTTCAATTTCGCCAATTGGATAAACATAGTTATAGAAGTCCATGCTCTCTCCACCAAGCATCTTCAAAATGCCAAATAGAGCAGCTGTTCCAATTCCTACCATTAAGCCTTCAGGGGATAGTGAAATATTCAAGTAAGCAATATTTGAAGCATTGTCACCAGGGGCATTCATTAGCATTGCAAAAGGATTAAATCCTTGAGGGCTTTCATATCCGGCATATCCTGCATTACTTGGCTCTTCAAGTGGATCAATTGGCTCGACTTCTTCATATACGCCATAGATACCTAATAATTCTGTTAAGAAGAAGTATCCATTTTCAATTTTTACAGGCTGTAAATTAAAACCATCCGCATTAAGATACACGGTCCTATCGACATAAATAAAGGAGATAAGCTCTTCATATTGCTCAATTCCGTTATATGTTACAATGTGGTCTCTGTTTCTTAAATATACTGCAAAATTGGTATCAAAGAAGTTTCCTTCCTCAAACCACTGCGTAAGATTAATATTGCCAACAATTTCAAGTTGGAAGTGTGCGCTAACGTTTCTAAGTAATCTAATAACTGGAGCAAGGCCAAGTCCACCTATTGTATCGATTAAGCCACCCGCACCACTCATGCCACCAAGTAAACCATCTACGGTTTCATCTAAGTGGAATTGGGTAGAGCCATCTCCCTCTATATCAAAGTTTAATCTTAATTCTGCATAAATTGTTTGTAGGTTAGTTGCAATTGCATAATCTTCAGGAATTAATCCGCCTTCAGGCATTATTGTTGTATTAGCAACGTTTAAGGAAATACCACTTATAGTTAACCCTATATCATAGTTTCCAATTCCAAGACCTAGTCCTAATAAATCGTTGGTGTCTTTGGGCCAGAACTGGTTGATTGGATCGAGTCTTGCCATAATTCCAAGCTGCAAATACATATCATTGTTAAATGCATCTCTGACAAGTTCGCCAAGGTTAACTGCAGATGTGACTGTTTCTATTTGCCCTTCAATTTCTACTTCTTGCGATGTCTCCATGTTGAATGCTGAAAGCATTGCAAAAACCAGAGCACCCATTATGTCGATTATAACGCCACGGCTATTTCCAAGTATGACATGTAGGTAAGGCAATAAATCTTCGCCGGTTAATGGCGCGTTGAGAGGACTTCCCCTAGTATTGTTTTCGCTTCCAGGAGTTAATCCAGCTTGTAAATTATTTACACCTTCACTTAAATTATTGGTGTCCGTACCACTAATTGTACCTTCTTGATTTAAAGGAGCGGAAATTTGATTTGCACTCGAATTAGAGTTGCTCGGACCCTCATCTATGACATAGTCATCATCATTTGGATTATCTGGGTAATAATCATATATATCTTTGTCTCCCATAAATCCAAGAGATAACAAATTACCAAGAGCTTGGTTAATCTTCATCTTGTGAACGCCAATTGCTGAGCCATCTAAGTAAGCTGTTCCGTCTTTTACATAGATAAATATTCCCTTTGTTGTAACTGCGCCATATTCATCTTCATATTCAGCATCAATCTTTATCAATAACTCAGCTTCAACAAGCACCCATAAAAAGTCACTTGTCTTTAGTGATTTAAGTAATGGGGCAAGAGGAACCGCTATATCAACAGAGAACAACATTCTCCTTGCGCCATAATTTAAGTTTTCAATTAGTGCACCAAAATCAGCTTTTGTAAACAAAGTGGAGATAATACCAGTTAAATCTAAGGCTGTATTTGTTAATGGATTATCTGGAGTAAACACCGTGTCTTCTGCATTAAGCGATAGTGTGCCGCTTAAAGATAACTTTATTCTATGGTCTTCCATAAGTAATGGGTTTAGATAGTAATATGTATCATCATTTGCCACGTTTGTATAGAATGTAGTATCAGGATTAATAGTTACATTTATGCTTCCAAGTTCAAATTGAATCTTTAATACATCAATAGCAGTTACATTAAATAGTAACATTGCATCTCTAGTTTCGCCAGGAACACCCGTAGGTATTGCACCAGGAGCAATTTCAAGCCCTGCTGATAATTCGTGAGAATTGAAGAAGTTTTCAACCTTAAAGCCAGACATTTCTGATGGAACATAAGTTATATCATCACTTGTATCTTCTGTTCCTTGGGTTAATACAATGGTACCTGTTCTAAGATATAAAATCTGTTCAGGCGATAGATAATCTGGATCTGGATCATCTGGACCTAATTGTTGCTTTGGAGTAAGTAAATTGCCAATTATTGTTTGAACAAGAGCATATATAGCTGCAGAAGATACTGTTAGAGCTATTGGAGCACCATTAAGTGAGTAATACTCTGATTCAGAGGCAATTGCTAAAACTATTGCAGTTGCTGATTTAACAGGAGCTGCAACCTCTCCACCAGCATTAAGCGGTAATGATAGACCATTATTTTCAGCAAATAATGGATTAAACTCGGTATTAACAGGGCTACTAGCAGGTTCATCACTAACAAGGGCCGCAAATTGCTCCATATATTCCGTAAACTTAGCAAAATTTGTAACCTTAATCTTATCCGCTATATCAAATGCGGTACCACCAATGTTAGTAAGGTCGGCATATATTCCTAAATCATAGCTTTCTGTTTCATAATCCCAAGTGCTAATAATGCTTACTGATAAGACATCTCCTTTTACATACAAAGGATCGGTTTTTGCTCTCTTGCTTAATGTAAAGCTTAGCTTTAAATTGGAGAGATTTAGTATATCAATAACTGCATCTATTTCATAAAATATTGTTCCACCAAATGTTGCATCTTCACCACTATTGATTTCATTATCTATTATTTCCATAATAAAGCCAAAATCTAGAAGCTTTAATACGTTTATTGCACTCTTATTTTGTGCTAGATATTCTTGATGGAGAGCCTCAAGCGTATAAGGAATACCCTGTCTATCTCTATCGATTGACTGGAGCATTACCCATTCTTCTTCAGCAAATAACTGACTTCCTTCAACTATTTTTACAGCTTCTTTTAATACATGAGAAAATGATTGAATATTACCAGTAGCGCCTGTTTCTGGGTCAGTTACACCCACAGGAGCATATATTTCCATGGTTATTGCTCCACCTAGGTTTGCGCCAATTGTTGAAAGCTCTGTAACCACTCTATAGCGTGCCTTGTCTTCTTCCGACATTGTGATACTAAAATCAGGCCTAAATTGTAAGGTATCAATTGCAACCCCTAGTTCAAAGAACTCCGCTCCTATTGATTTAACACCTAAAGTTAATTCCACTTTCAAAGGCTTTACTGAAAGCTCTAGATTTACATTTACATCTAAAGTATCTAAATACTGCGAAAAGTCTAAGCCAAATGAAGTAAGTAGTCCTACTATGGTAGCTTTAGTTATTGTTATTGCAATACCATGATTTTTCATCATTATATTAATGTATGTTGAAAGAATGTCGGCGTTAGTAGGAGTTGTACCTAAATCTTCGTTACCACTAGGTGTTTCCTCTCCTCCAAATAGTGGGACACTTCCTTCAGGCACATCACCACTAGTAAGCTCAGGCGTTTCAGGAGTAGTTCCTTCAGACATTAATGAACCTACTAATTCAGCAATAAGGGTATTTGCATTAGGTATGCGCACATATTCTATATCAAGTAGGAATGTTTGGGCATGGATATATAGGTCTCCAGCAAGGTACTTAACTGCCATTACTGGTTTTAATGGACGAACTGGATTACCTGTAACTGGATCAATTTCCAAAATATTTGGATCGTCATATTTATATGTTGAAAACTGAATAGAAAGTGAAGTATTTTGTATTGCTTCAAAATCAATTCCTGCGTCCATATTCTTAAGTATCGAGGCGATTTCAACTATATCTAAACTTCCTTCCACGCTAAAGAACAACGCACCATCAACTATACCCAAAAATTCTATAACTGCTTCGATATCCATATCAGGGAGTAGTCCTGATAGTATTGGAGTTAAGCTTATGATGTTATATGGTCTACCATCTGAATTTACTACACCTTCTATCGTATCTGAGTGAACATTTAAGTTGCCACCTAATCTTAAAAATACATTTGCTGGGAGTCCACTATTGCTCATATTGAAGTGAACATCACTTGGTACTTGTATATCAAATAATTCTTCTTCCATAAGGGCTATTCTAAAGTCATCTAGCTTAATTTGCATATCTAGAACTTCAATTCCAGTAGTTAGTTCAAAGGTAATACCTTCATCACCAAAGCCAATTCCAATGTAGGTGTCTTTTATTGCTATTGGAAGTTCGCTAGATAGTAACATTCCAATTAGCCCTGCTATAACTTCTTTTCCTAAATTAATGGAAACTGCTTCAGGGGAAATAAGAACTTGAATTGCAATTGCTGCGGGATTATCCAAGTTTGCATATCTTGGCACACTGTCTAAATTAAATAAGCTTGGAATATTGCCTGCAGATGGCGGCGGTGAATCGGGAGAGGCACTCATTGCTTGAATATCAGCAATAAGTTTTGCTGCATCAGTTATACCTATGTTAGGAATACCAAAGTAATCTAATTGTAAGTATAAATTGTTATCCTTTAAGAATATGCCTAGAATTGTTGGATTTGTGGGATCCTCTCTATCATATAATCTAATTTGTGCTTCAGAGGCCCAAATATTCTTAATATTAATGTTGCCCATAATTTCATAACCTAAATCAATTTCAAATTGAGTAAGGTCAAATTGTAGAGCGAGGCCTTCAATAAGTCCTGCAAGCATTTCGTTTATATAATCGTTGGTGTAGTTTTCCTCTTCGGAAGACATTCTAAAATATCCTGAAAGTCTTAAACCAATTGATAGATTGGCGATAAAATCATTAAGTTCTAAGTATTCGCCTGGAATAAAGTCTTCACCAGCGCTAAATAAGCTCGCTTGCCCTGTTCTAATACCAATATCCTTTAATATATCAAGTTCCAAGTTAAGTGCTTCAATAGTATTATCGCCACTATCTAGAAGAGCTAGATAAACATTCAAGTAACCGTCTTCTAAATATCTTTGTCCTTGATCATCTAATTGATAATTGAGCCCAACTAGTTGAAGTCTTAAATGTCCTCTTACTTCAGGCATACTAAATGGCTGATTTAATACCACCATTAGAGCGCTTAACATATTCGCGGCTAAAACTACTGTCAAAGTATTCTTTTGGGAATCTATCTCTATTCTAGATAATGCAGCACCTATAATTGCCATTATGTCTAGACCGCCGCCTTCTTCAGTTTGTTCTTCAGCTAGTCTTAACATTTCGTTTACTATTTCATCGCTTGGATTATTGATAAATCCATCAACAGAGGATAGTCCAACGCCTGCAAGGAATAATTTAGCAGCATCTAGTGCAGCTGAAGCTACCCCAAAATTATCAGTTGAGTCAACGACAAATCCAAGAAGCGAATTAGCAGGCTCTTCTTGTGTCAAAAGTCCTGATATCATGCCTACTATGTCAAGTGAGGCTAGAGTGTCTCTTAATCCTAAATTGGAATATTTTAGTTTTGGAATTGTACCAATGGATGAAAGTCCACCAATTTGGTCCTCAAGATTTTTAAGATCTTGTAAATTGATATATAAGCTATCTTCCATTCCATCAAAGTATAGAGACATGTATAACCTTTCAGGATTGTCGGGATTATATACATCAAGCTTTAATTGTAATTGCTCCATCCTTAAAATGTTAAGGTTTGCTTTAAGTCTATATGCAAACTTTAAGTCTTTAGTTTCAGTAACACCTATTGAGAACATTAAGTTTTCAACAAATGTTCCTAGCATATCGCTTAAATCAATTCCAGTAGGAGAGGTTTGTTCCATTCCCAAAGTGATATCGCCAGCAAGTAGTAAGTTAAAGTTGGTTTGGAAGGCAATTGTTGCACCACTTGGGTCTCTATATACAGTGACATTGGTATATGCTTCTCTTTCAACGGCTGTATCAACCATCTCATAATTATCCCAAGCGGGCTCTCTAAAGAAGGTAAACTCATTAAGCGTTAAACCAAATCCTACCTTATTAGTAAGGTTTTGACCTGTTCCGTTTGCGCCAAGTAGAACTTTGATTTCAAGTGAATGAAGCGGGTCTTTTTGGTCAATTTCTATTCTTGCAGAGTGAATTCCAATTCTTCCATTGGGATTAATAAGTGGTGGAGGAGCAAGTGGATCTACAACTGCAGCAGGAGTTAATAACTGAGCTAACAAATTGTTAATATCACTGTTATCTAAATCTATAGATATAATCCATTTATCAAGAGCGGGGTCTCTGCCAGGAACGGTTAGATTCTCGGTTATAACTGAAAGAAGGGCCATTATATCTAATCCACCGCTTTCTTCGGGAACTTCCTCTGCGTTTTCAGGCGCACTTTCCACTACTTCAACTGGCTTTACATAATCGGGGTTAAGGAAAGGCTCGAGGGAAGGCATTATAGAGCTTAAAAATGAATTAATACTAAATCCTACTAGCTTAATATTAGGCAAGAATTGCCCTGTAAGCGTAGTTAACTCTGAGAAATTCAAATATAAGGTAGTCTCACCTATATACACTCGTATTATAGGTCTACCATTCATAAGTATTGAAGCTTCGGCCTTGGTTTTAAATGGATCAAAGAAATCTAAACCAACTTTTAAATCAATTGTAAACTCATAGCTTGTTTGATGAGGAAATTGAATTGGCATGCTTCCAAGAGCGCCTAAGTCGGTGTTTAAGAAATTACCTAATATATCATTTAAAGTGATTTGGCTATTTTCATCGGCTTCAACAAACATACTTAATGAAACGCCAATATTTCCTATTCCAGCTTCGGAATATCTAGTATTTTGACCGGCAGCACCAAATCCATATCCTGTAAATCTAAGAGGTATCTTCTTTGCAGATGCTCCAAGTCTTAATGGACTAATCTCTATGTTAACTGAAAATTCCTCAACGGGGTCACTTTGTCCAGAAGCAACCATTTCAGGAGTAACAAAACCATAAGTTTCCCTTGTTGCTTCAACAGTTTCCTTCGTGTCTACGGCTATTCCAAGTCCTTTAAATACAAATAAATCTTCAGTAAATTCCTCGCCGTTGTTGTCTAGTTGAGTTACTGGCATTTTCTCAGTTAAAGCAGACATCATCATATGCAAGTCTTTAGGCCACTTCTTTGTCAAAAAGTCGTTAAGGTTAAAGCCAATCAATTGCTTCATTAGAGGATCAAAGTTAGGAAGTCCAAATCCTGTCCATGAAAGAGTAAAGCCCAATAGACTTTCAATACTTCCACTACTAATCATGTTCAAAATCGTCAAAATTTCCATGGTGAAGCCTATGTCTTTACTCATAAACTCACCTTGGTCATTTTGGTTATATTGCGTAACAAACGAGTTATATGGGTTAAACAATAACCCATGAATTAGTGTCATTAAGCTATCAATTGTTGGAACACCGGTTTTGCCAGCTAAAAATCCGCCGACAATCATTCCTATATCCAAGCCACTTCCCATAAGGCCATTAGCTATAATTCCACCTATTTCAGTAAAATTAAGTTCGCGCGTATAGAATTCATTACCAGCAATGTTGGCATAAAGCGTTTTATCCAAGTAATACAAACCAACTACAGTTCTACCATACAGGTCATCTCTAACCTCAATAAAGACCTCGCTTCTAGAGTTGGTCTTTAAGTTCACGTTCATTTTAATATCAACGGTTAGCTTAGTCGAAACATCTTTTAATCTAGTTTTATCGACTCCGAAATACTCATAATCAAATCCAAGCTGCAAATCAATAACAAACCATTCGGGATCTTCGCCTGGATCTGGATATGCAAGTTTATAGTTTTCTAACGATTCCTTTACTTGCGCCTTGGCTTTTTCCGAGGACATTTTATCGACCTGTCTTACATCCTCAACTACATCCACTTCGCCGCCAGGAGTAACATCCTTATCGTATGTGTCTTCAGGATTTCTCGGAGAACATGCAAAAAGCACGACAACAAGTGTCACTGCGAGGATAAGAACTAGGAGTTTTGCAAATAGGTTTTTCTTCATTGTTTTCCGATGCGCTCTCTATATATATAATAAAAAGAATGACCGCACATAAAGAGTACTCTTTTAGGCAATATGTGTCAATATCTACACGCGAGCGCATTAAAATAATAATTGAACGTTTGGTGAACTCAAGGAGTATTTCCACAACACATTTCTCTATTTCCAACTTTTGCCTCGTTTCTAGGTCTACTTATCCACATTTTATCCCCTCTTTTCCGAATACTTCACACCTCAATCCCTCTCAGCTTTTCAATTATGAATGTTTGGTGAACAAACACTGAATGTTTACCACAATTACTTAATTCTCCCGAAATTTCCTCTTTTTAGAACTTTTTGCCTCTTTTGCTCCCCAACTTACTTCTCCTTTCCCTTCAAACAGTCTCAACAAACAAAAAAGGAGCTCTTAGCCCCTTTCCTGATATCGCCATTAATTTCAATCCCTCTAAAGAGTATTTCGTCAATAAACAACTTAATCTTGGAAACATCGCCATTCTTTTTAAAACCACTAAACAAGGATTTCGTCAATCAACAACTTAATCTTGGAAACATCACCAATATTGCTAAATCCATTAAACGAGTATTTCATCAATAAACAACTTAATCTTGGAAACATCACCAATATTGCTAAATCCATTAAACGAGTATT
>CAYMPR010000003.1:53851-60770 GCA_964392385.1 uncultured Christensenellaceae bacterium
AACAACTTAATCTTGGAAACATCACCAATATTGCTAAATCCATTAAACGAGTATTTCATCAATAAACAACTTAATCTTGGAAACAATGAATTCTTTTATGTCTAGAGAATCATCTTCAATAAGCGGAGTTAGGTCCATTGCGTATGCGGCAGATTCATATTGATCAACCGAGTGAGAAGCAGCATATGTTGCGTTTGCAATTCGCCTTCCAGTAGATGCTTTGTCGTAGCGTTTTCCCCCTGCAATTTGGCTATCATAAACCTCAACTAATTTATTCAAAACCTCTTCAAAACCAGTCAAGTCAAAAACAACTTTTTCATCATCGGAAAGCCAATCTAAACCTCTCCAAACTTCGCACCCATAAAGCTTTAGCGGGCGCTCTTCTTTTGGAAGCGATCTGATAGCCTTTATGCATTTTTTTGCAACAGCAACATGGGTAGCGTGTTTATCGGCAAGATTATGGGTATAAACAACTGTCGGTTGATACTCTTTTAGTATCTCAATGTAATCATTTACAACTTCCTCATTTTCGCTATCTTTAATTTGAGCACTGTTATAGTCAAGCTGAATTAAAACCGAGTAATCGCCAAGCTCAGCAGCCTTAACTTGTTCTTGCTTTCTAATAGCCCTCATCTCTTTATCAGTTACATTTGCATACTTGCCTGCTCTAGCACTTCCAGCCCCATCAGCAGTTACAACAGCGACTAATCCAAATGCTTGACTTTGGTATCCTCTAATAATTGCTTGTGGACACATAATCTCAATATCGTCTTGATGCGCAGCAATCGCCAAATCGGTAAAAATATCCTTTTTCCCCTGTACAACATCTGCTCTTTCATTCAATTTCATATCCAATTTCTCCTTTAAAAACTTTACATTTTTAGCTCGTTAAATGAATTTTTATTGCTAATTTATGAGGTAGTTTTTACTCATATTTGTATGATTTTATTGTCTCTTCACGTTATATTTTTATCAATTTTTGAGCTGTTATTTCTTAATTTAATTGTCCATTTTTTAATGCTTGTCTACCATACTAAGCATTATTTTTTGGAAGTATTTTCCTCTCTATTTTTCTCCATTTGATTGGTTTTTTGAACTGTTTTTACGTTATTTTGCGGTCTATTTTCCTACTCTATTTGACGGATTTCCTAAGCCTTTTTATGTAATTTTGTGGCCTATTTTTTTACTCTTTTGCGCTAATTTTTCTTGCTGTATTTTCAGTAGTTTTTCAATAATTAATGGTCTATTTCGAGCGCCTAAATATAGCAAATTTATGGTTAGATTTATAAGCGATTTTTAGTTTATTTTTCCTTATAAAAGTGTTGCTGTATACGACTGCCCAAGCCTTCTAGTACGCTCATCTGGTATAACTATTTCTATACTTGAACCTTCCTTTTTTAGCACTGATTTTGCTCTATTAATCAATATGTCGCCGCCAAGCCCACTAGCAACTCTACCTAGAAGTAATACTCTTTCTATGGGGTAAAATTCCCTATACCACAGTATTGAATATCCAAAATATTCTCCCAGTTTTTCGAAAATATTCTTGGCTTTATCTTCGCCTTGTTCCACCATTTTTTGAACCACCTTCAGCTTTTCGGCAGGGCTAAGTGAACTACTTAGTTCAATTTTTGCCTCTTTTGCAAGCTTGATTACAGCGTCTTGTGAATGATATTGACTACCAACGCCTAAATCTTGGCTCCATTCATCTACAGCTGCATTTACATTTGCATCAACTGGTGCAAAGGCTAATTCATTTAAGTATCCCTTAATATTGAAGTCATTATCTACAAATCCTGCTGCTTCGCTTGTTCCCATAGCAATCCCAAGGATATTTCCTTTTCCAAGCGAATATGCCCCAGCAAGGGCTGCAACGTCACCATCGTTAGCTACTTTAACAGGACACGAATATTCCTTAGAAAGGTTCTTATATATTGGCACTATTTCTTTTTCATATACTTCTTCCTTGACCTTTATAAACAGCGAGGCAACGCGTATTTCATCTCCCACGACTATTCCAGCAGTAGAAACTCCAATCGCATCAACTCTCCCATTTAAAGCTGCTTTTGCCCTATCTATACTATCCTTTATCCCAGCTTTATGATATGCCGGATCGGAATTTAGTTTAGGAAACCATACATCCTCTGAATCAAAAATTACCTCACCATCAATTGTGGCAGTTACTTTTCTGTCTGATCCACCAGCATCAAAACCAATTTTATATCCTGTTGCTTTACAGCTTGCCTTAAGAGGCTTTTCACACTCGGCGGGGAAATCTTTAAGAAGTACCTTAGTAAATTCTAGCGGCCTTGAATATACCCTCTTCATAAAGTTATAATCGAAGCTTCTCTCTCCGTTTTCTGAGTACGTTTTTTGCAAGTATTTGACTAGATTTATATCGCCATAGATATAGAATTTATATCCTCCAAACGCCCAAAGCATAAACTTGACAATTCTTTCGACATATCTCTCATTTTCGTGTTTATGATCTTTAGAAAACACCGATGTCCTATACACTTTAATCTCGCCTTCCCCTCTTTCTAGAGCTAGGTAAAACGGTTCATTATCATCCTTACTCCTTAGGAGATAATCTATTTGCCATTTGTACATTGGGGTATATTTTGCATCTAACATTGTTTGTTTCCTTTGTCCTTTAATGATAAGTTTTTAGGTTTTTTCTTATGTGTTTTTTTTAAAGTACATGTTTTTACGTTATTTAATCATATCCAAAGATATGTTTTAGCCTTATTCCTTTCTTCTTAATGTCCAAGTTTCTTTATGAGTTATTGAATCACTAGGCAAAAGCGTTTTAAAAGGAGAAAGCGTCTCCACTTCGTGTATTAGGTTTGAAAAATAGGTTTCTACATTACAATTCATGTCGGGGAATTCGCCTTCCAATGTCTCGATTTTCTTTTCAAAGATATCTTTTCCTATTTCATATCTAACTAGACCTGCATCAGTAAATACGCCTAGTTTAAATGGGGATTTGGACAAATTATTACTCTTAACTTTAATTACATTATCTCTAAAGGTAAATCTATCATCATTTATACTAGCATAAGGCCACATTACTAAGTTTCTATTTGGCAAATATCCAGTATCTTTTGTGGGTAGCTTAACTTCCATTGTGCCGCCAACTTTAAGAACGGTTAAAGCCCAAAGAGATATTCTCTGCTCTATTTTTGATGTATTTTTAAGAGTCATCCCAACTTCAATTGAGTTATCTGAAATGAATGTGATTTTTAGATTCGATTGCAACAAAACAACTGGCCAAACTTTAGGTATAAACTCAACTGAGTCGCCATCAACAATATATTTAACTTCTTGATTGTCTGGGATATAAGTATTCTCAGATTCTGGAGATGCCCAAATCCTATGTCCACCATATATATGCCATTTTTTCCCTGCACCAAAAACCTTAGAGACATCTTTATTTATCTCATCTTTAGTATCATTAAACATGATGTTTTCGCCTAATTTATGTCGAAGCGAAATGATCCTTGGTCCTACATCAAGTGTGACTGAAAGGCAAATATTACCGTATTCCATTTCAAGAGTTCGGCCTAAAAAACAAGTACCTTCAAATACTCTCAAGTTCCCCATATTCTCCTCCATTTTTTATCTATACCGCAGTGTAACGCACATGTTATTAACTAGGGATAGACTTATTCCTAAAAACAAGTGCTCGTAATTTACCCATACTTTTTTATATATCTGTCTTTAACACAGCTAATGAATAGTTAAATTGACACAGAGCAATTATATGAAGTTTTAGTATGTTAGCTAATTGGATAAACCCTGACATACAAATATACTTCAAAAGTCCTAATATCAATATCTACGCCAACTAGGTTATTTCTCACTTCATTTTGGAGATTGGCTATATAGTTTTTAAACTCGGCATCAGTAACATATTGATCATAACTCATCGTTCCGCCCTCCGTAACATGTATATCCCACAAGGTATCTAGATACACGTCTGAGAGCATAACTTCGCCCCAAAGATCAACACTCTCTTGAAGCGCAAGTGGTAAATATGTGCCAAGATAATATACAAGTTCACTATCGGAATCAATAAGGGAATCATATTCAGGATCTAACGAAGTGTGCTCACTAAAGCCTCCAAAGTATCTAGATGTAGGAGTACTTGGATAAATACCATATACTTTTCGTGCCCCTGATGCTTGTGAATCAGTCATAAATAAATATCTATGGGATAATATTTCATATTCATCAGAATTAGTGCCAACTGTCCAATCATCTTCAACCGTGTCACTTGCCCAAGTGGAATCTACAACATACCATAGCCCATCTATCATCACTTTATTCCAAGCGTGACCAATTGGATCTGGGCCATTTAATACACCAGTTAACTTATAATTATTTATTCCTTCCATACTAGCAAGGAGCGAGAATGCTTTGGCAAGGCCATCACAAACTGCAGTTCCTCTTAAAACCTCAGTAACTTCTCCTTCGCTATTAATAACTCCCTTAAAAACACCCTCCATAAAGAAGCTATCAGCTGTAGAATCATAAGCCCCACCATTTTGAGTTGCTGCAAGTAAAGCATGATTATATCCAACATTTAATGATAACCAGTCATATATGGCATGTGTTTTTTGTTCATCACTCATCCCAGAGGAAATGATGGTGAAGAGCACTTTTCTTGCTATTCTATAAACACTTTCAGCAGCAGAGCCACTTACGGGTACTGGCTTATATCCATTTATTGCTGCCCAGAACAATTGATTTGAAGTAGATACAGGGTATTCTGGGAGAGAATCTATTGATAAGCTCTCTTCAACTGATCTAGGAGTTGAAGCAAAGTGGGTAATATATCTTAGTTCAGTTAGAGGCTCTTCATCTTCATATGAGGTGGGCTCTTTTGCAGTTTGTACTTGCAGTAAAAATTGATTCCTTCCACCTTTATTTACAATATCTCCAAAAGTTAATCCATATGATGTTGACTCGGCGTATGTACCCATTCCAAAAGCTAAAACATAATATAAATTAATTCGTCCAGGATCAGTAGTTGAGGGAGCTCCTGCAGCACCTTTTGTATAAATTTCCTCGGAAATATTTTCATAAACCAAAGGAATATATAAATCTAAATCAAAGGTATCATAGTCATACTGAGCTTCGCTCATCAAATCCTCAGGTCTAAAAATAACCGTGTAATTTAATAATCTACCTAAATCTTCAACGCTACTTATATATCTATTAAAGCCAGGAATTACCTCATCAAAAAATGGATACATCATAGGTGTTATGGTGTTAGCTTGATATTGCTTCCACTCTGACCAGTTATATCTTCCACCTTTTACTCTTACTTCAAAACTTTCATTAAATCCTACAATTTCACCATCTATGTAAAAACCGTTCTTATCGAAATTATCTTCATCATCAGGGTCCGTTGAGTCATATGAGGCAATTACTTGTGAACCTTGCCGTATTTCAGCCTCATAATTTGTATTGTATGGTATAGCATCCCAAAATACATATGGCAAATACGAAAGATCAACTTTCTTTCCCTCAATTGATAGTCCAACTATATCTGTGCCAAAACTTGCACTAGCAACAGTAAAACTAAGTGTATTTGAGTACACGTTAGAGGCAAGTCCTTTCACGACTGCCATAGCCTTTAGTGAATAATTGCCGGCCTCTCTAAATGAGTATTCTAAATCTGCTACATCTGACATTGTACCAGTAGATTTTTGGTATAGTACCTCCCGCCCAGATGGAGTAGTAATTTCCCACTTATAGCTTTCAGGAGGGAATGTTGAGGTTGCATAAGTCGCACCTACACGCATAATGTCACCTGTTGAAAAAGTGCTATCGGAATTCCAAATATCTATGTTGAAATTAGCAAGAGGATAGTAAACATTAATTTCCGCAGAAGTTAACCTTTGTTCTTGTGAGCTATTTCTTAAAACTGCGACAATTCTATATTTTCCACTGGGCAAATTACCTGGTTTAAAGTTCAAAACATTATTATCTTTAACTCCAACTTCATTAATTCTTGTTGTGTTATAATACCAATTTATTTCTGGGCTAGGATCACAAACAGTGTCTAATCTGTTAATAACAAAGCTTAATGTTTCGTTAGATCCAAGTATCTGGTTAAGGCCTGATTGAGGAGTTATCATATCAAGTCTGTAATTTAACGGTGCATAAATAACGCTTATAATGACATGGGCTTTGATTTCCAGCTTTGAGCCTTCTGGTCTTGATATTGCCCAAACATCTACTACACCAATTGATACTGGAGTAACGTATCCACTTCTATCGACAGTTGCAATGGTTTTATCCCCTGATTCATAAGTTAAATTTCTTCCTTTTAGCGCATGCGCTGGTTTAAAAATCGGTTCAAGCTTAATAGCTCCCTTATGCAATTCCATCTCCATTTCAGAATCTTGGAAGAACAAGTTTGTAACAGCTACGCTTTCTATAATTACTTCAATTACAAGCGAAACTTCCGGATTATCGGCACTAATTAGCTTAACTGGAATCGGAATATTATTTCCATATTCATCGGTTTTTAAACCTCTAGCAAACAATAATCCATCTAGAGAGATATTTAAATAATCCCTGTCAGTTGAGTCAACGTGCTTAAAATACACATCCTGGTTTTTTGCATCCAAAGGATATACGATAGGAACAAGCTGATATTCTCTTGCATCACCTTCAGGAGCAAGATAAATGGTAGTATCTTTTACTTGAATTTGGGTAACTTCTTTTGTGGAAGATAAAGTATCTTTAATATTTTGCAAAAATGGCGATAGCGCTAAATTCTCGCCGCAACCCTGGAGTACTATTGCAACAACGATTACAAAAAGAATCAGGACTAATGCAATTATTCTACTTCTGTTTTTCATAAGTAATTATTTACCCACTTGTCTTTATGCGACGTTTAACCAGT
>CAYMPR010000003.1:60870-73227 GCA_964392385.1 uncultured Christensenellaceae bacterium
TTTGCATGACTAAATAATGCACATGCGCACAGGTAATTGTATTATATAGCCCGCGTGTATTAAGTGTCAAGGTATGGTCTATGTACATATATGAACTATATCTAAATTGTTTGTGAAGTTAGCGACAAAGAGGGTTTCCCTTGGGAAAAACGATCAAAACTAACTAAAATATATTAAAAGGTTGTTTGTAGAGTAAGTACTACACAGTTGTCTTTAAAAAAAGCAATTTTGACTAAGTAAGATTTTGAGTGCGCTTATTTATTAACTCAATCATGTCTTTTTTTAGCTCTTGGGGTAAAAATGAATTTTGGGTATATGAACAAAACACTTCTTTAAGTGATATTAACCTATTTATGATATTTTGAGCTGATTTTAAAGATATTCCACAAAGCTCTGCAAAAACAAAAAAGTCTTTTTTTTGAAGATTTCGTTTTTTGCCATTCATTGTCAAGGCTAACTCTTCTTTATCTTCTGGCATTATGATATTTACCGGTAAAAGATCGTATGCAGGTGAAAGTATGTATTCAAAACTCCCCTCGTCTGTTTCTATAAGAGAAATGTTTTTTAGATGCATATCGGAATTGCCTATAATGTATGAGAAAACAAGTCTTATAAACAACTCTGCCAAATCAATCCCTGGTCTTGAAGAGAATTTATTGATTATTTTAGCGCAATATTCATAAGAACCCTTGTATTTGTCTTCAGTAATTCTTAACCCAAGTTGGCAAAAATCCTCCATCGCAAGTATTTTTACTGTGCTACCACATATTACTCTATCTATTCTTTTTGTAATATACGCAAATCTACCTCCCGAGTTTATAAGTCCATGCGGTACAGTCTTGATTTTTGCAATACTCGCCAAGTTCATTGCGAGATCTTCTACCTCAGGAAGGGAATCAAATTTCTCAACTTGTGGTTTTAATATATAGCCTGTTGGATAATTTACCCTCGTAAGCTTTGTTTTATTATCAGAGTTGAGATTTAAAGATAGTTTCTTTTGTACCCCAGTAACAGTTAAACCTTTCGAAACATTTTTTGAAACATATATTCCAATAGCCTCTTCGGATACATTAATTTCTGGCACACAGTTTATGCCAAAGAACTTATGGGCACAATTTTTATGCCATCCATCTTTTATCTCAAGAGTTGATGCGCTATCTAAAATAGGCTTTCCACAATGCAAACAATTCATAGCATTTCCTCTCTGATTGTTACATTTCCTATTGAATCTTTACAGGAAATCAATAGCAAGCCAAATCTATCATTACTCTGAATTTTCCAATTTCGTACTACTATATCTAATAACCATCCTTCGGGGATTAGCCCATCAAAAAAGGAAAACATTGTTTTGGAGAAGTATATATCCTCTTTTAAAGGCAAAGTTAATGAAACAGGAGTAGCTAATTCATTTAAAAGATATCGTTTATCATAAGAGAAGGAATAGCCTTCCTCGGTTTCTTGTAATATTCCCGAAAAAAGGTTTCTAACGTACACATAAGCTTTTCTATATGATGCTACCATTACTCAAGATCCTTTTTCCCAGGGACAGCATGCATGCCAAACATTGATAAAGCATGGTTTACTTTATCCATCCTAACTGTCTCCTTGCCTTGTTCCAACTCGCGAACAAATCTCAAGCCGAGACCTGAACGTAAAGCAAACTCTTCTTGGCTGAGCCCAGCTTCTTTCCTTTTTGTTTTTATGTATATTGCAATCTCATTCATGATATCACTTTATACCCTATCGGGTTCATTGTCAACTATTATATACAACATTATACCCTTTCGGGTGCATATTAATACTATTGTTGGCATATTATACCCTTTCGGGATTATTTACATAAGAAAAACCACCAGTTGCCTAGTGGTTTATTGCCTTAATCTGGCAATATTGCGTTATATATTAGTGTATTTCCGTGACCAACAAATAGACCAATATCTTTTAATTACCCTCAAATCTTATAGTCGTATTTCCACTAACGACATCTATATCTATATCTTTTTCGCCGCTGCCCCAATTGCTACTACCAGTGTATAATCCACTTGCACCTTGTCCCGTTATTATCACGGTTCCTGATATAACAGAAAGTCTAGCAGAATACTCTGCAGGCATGCCCTTTAGCCCTAATTCGACATTACCACTTGTAGTTTCACTTTTAATACTACTAGCGCTTAAACCCGTGGATGAAATGTTTCCACTTATAACTGAAAAGACTACATCATTTACTACTGCTAATGTTGAGATATTTACATCACCGCTAGTTAAAGTGATATTAATGTTACTACAAGATGAGTCGCTAACTGTTATTTCCCCACTTGTCGAATCGAGATCCATGTCTCCAGCTACTTGTAAATTATTTAGATTTACATTCCCTGAAGTAGTATTGCATTTAACTAGCCCACTAACATTTATATTTCTTATTGATATGTTACCGCTTGCACAATTTATGTCTAAAGATTCCATTGCTTGATTATGTTCCCACGTGGCATCTCCAGAGGCTATATCCAAATCAAGACTAGTAACACTTACAGGGACATAAACTGTGATTATTACATCTTCGCTTAAAAAATTAAACATATCTCTAATATTCCAGGGCTGTATTATACTTTTAAATGTTGCCTCTCCATCCACAAGGCTATATTCAAATTTTCTATGTTCACTTTCAAAGTATTCTACTTTCAAGGTATTATCCGGTGACTCCTTAAATTCTACTTCTTCAGAGGATGTGTTAAAATTAAGCGAAGTAACTAAAGCGGTTTCATCTATGGTTTTTGCAACAAGTTCTTCCTTTATGCTACTAGAAAAAGCCGCTGGATTTACTGCATAAATAATTCCGCCAACCCCCGTAAACACTATTCCTATTCCTAAAATAATCGACAATACAATTATTGCAGTTTTCATTTTTTTATCTCCCTTATCCGTAACTTCCATTACAAGTTACATCGTTATTAGACTTATCAATTTGGTTCTTTATGTAATACTATCTATCTCGTATGTTCATAACCTTTATAACAATTAAACTAATCAATTTGAGCCCATATACACTCTTATTTATCTCTTTTATTCATAACCTTTTTTGCAAGCTGAACGGTAATTAAATTAATGAACTTTAGCCCATACACTACAAAGAAATAACAAAGAGCAACGCATACTACTAGTCCTACCAAACTAATTCCACTAATTAGAAATGCAGGACCAACTCCAAAGCCACCCAAAAAGCTTGCTACTGAGGAAAATGTTAATGCTATTGCAGATGCTCCCGAGGCAATTACACATGCTATCCATACAGAAAACACCACGATATACAGCGCCAAAACAACGATCGCAATTGGTAGTAATACTGGAGAGGAAAACAGCACTCCAAGAGTAATTAAAACTCCCGTTTGAGTGTTCTTATGTTTATCCTCTAGTATTAAGTCAGCCGAGCAAGATGAGACTATATTTTTAACGTCTCCAAGGGTTGCAACAGCCTCAGTTTCGCTTAGGTTATTTTTAGAAATTTTCTCGAAAATTAGCTCATCATAGAAATTGACTGCACTATCCACATCTTCTTTCGGAAATCTCCTCAAGCCCTTTCTTAGGGCATCTAAAAACTCTACTTTTGTCACCCCTTACCTCCCGATTATGAAATCATACACTTTTACTACATCTTGCCATTCATGGATAAATACCTCTAGTTTATTAACCCCTTCTTTTGTGATTTTATAGTACTTTCTAAGCCTTCCTTCGTACTCGATAGAATAGGTAGTTAGACTGCCACTTTTTTCCAGTCTTCTAAGGATTGGATATAACGTTGACTCACTAACTTCTAGTATAGGAGTCACCCTCTTAAGTAACTCATATCCGTAGGTGTCTGAGCGCTTCAAGGAAGCTAAAACACACGCTTCAATTATTCCTTTTTTTAACTGTACATCCATATATACCTCTCAACACACAATATTATACATTGCATAGTATGGTGAGTCAATACTTTTATATAAGATTTTTCCGATTCCTGCAAGTATACTCTAACTTACAATTCCAACAATCCACGTAAAACTCAATTGTCTATTATATATATATGTTGTATAATTCGCGTATGGAAAATAACTTTATGCCTTCATATAATAATCCTGAATCTCCTGAAAAAGCGAGACTCATTTCTTCTGAGGTTCTTTCGTTTATTGGGGATGCAGTCCAGACTCTATTTGTTCGGACTAAGGTTGCTAAGCTTTCACTTTCTAAGATCCAGGTTTTGCATAATTTAGTATCGAAGGAAATTAATGCAACCTCTCAAGCTGAAGCACTAAAAAAGATTGAAGGGTCGCTTACTGAGGATGAAATGGGAGTATTTAAGCGGTGCAGAAATGCTCATAAGCAAAATATTCCCAAAAACAGTTCTGTTGCCTCATATAATCTTGCCTCGGGATTTGAAGGAGTACTTGGATACCTTTATCTATCAGGCCAACAAGATAGGCTTATAGAACTTATGGCTCTTGCTTATCCAGAAAACTAAATATTTATAATACCCTATCTGTCTTCATAAGCAGTATTAGGGAAAACCGGCTTATAGAACTTATGGCTCTTGCTTATCCAGAAAACTAAATATTTATAATACCCTATCTGTCTTTATAAGGACTATTAGAAAAAATATGATATAATAAAGTGTTAGGGTTTGTATTATTAATATGTATATTTTTACAACCCATTACTTTAAGTCGTATAAAAAACCAATAATATAAAAAGTGCATAAGCACATGGAGGAAAATAATGTTACTTGAAACAAAAAACGGCGTGATTGAGGCACTTAGTGGCGATGTCACGGTAGAAACACTTTACGTACAAAAGGGAAATTTTGAGCCCACAACCAATAAGGCCATTACTCTTGCAAGAGCCAAGAACGTGAAAGTAATGATTCTTGAGGATGCAGCATTTAAGGCAAAGTCGCAAACTGGAAGAGCACGTGGATTAATGGCAATAACCACCGACTTTATTTATACCGACTTTGAAAAATTAACCGAAGGTGCCTTAGCAACTGGCAAGCCTGCTACCATAATCTTACTTGATGGCGTAGAAGACCCACATAATCTAGGCGCAATAATTAGAGTAGCTGATTGTAGTGGCGCATATGGAGTAGTAATTCCAAAGCATAGAAGTTCTTCAGTTACTGAAATTGTAATTAAAACCAGCGCAGGAGCAACTGCCCATGTGCCTGTATCAAAAGTTACTAACATTAATGATGCAATTAGATATTTAAAAGAAAGAGGATTTTTAGTTGTTGCAGCAGATATGGGTGGAGCTTCCGTTTACGAGACCGATTTAACTGGAAACATTGCCCTTGTAATTGGTGGAGAGGGTGTGGGAATTCACGAGTTAGTAAAAAAACTCTCTGATAAAATTGTTTCACTTCCTCAACTTGGAAAAGTGAATTCACTTAACGCATCGGTTGCAACTGGAATAATACTTTACGAATCAGTTAGACAAAAACAACTAAAGAATCAATAGCAAAATACAGCTTGAGTAATTAGTAAAATACACATAGCCCTATTTATCAACTCAAAGAAAATTACGATATATAAAACAGGGGAAGAAATATTAATGGACAAAGAAGAGTTATCTATTTTAAAAAAAGCTAAAGCAGGAGATCAAGTTTCCCTTGCTGCTTTAATTGTAAAATATGACCCCGCAATGAATAAAATAGCTTCTTTCTTCCAAAATAGATTTAAAAATACCTACTCCCTTGATTTTCTAGAGCTTAAGCAAGATGCCCTAATTGCCTTCTTAAAATCTGTATCACGCTATGACAATGATAAAAACAAAAGTTTTTTAAATTACTCCAAAATTTGCATGTTGAATGCATTAACTAGCACCATAAGACGGAAAAGAACCGAAACGCCGAGTCCCACCATTCCAATAGAGCCAGGAGAAGATAATCCAGGTATTAATGTTGTTTCGCTTCGCCCTAGTCCCCAAGAAACCCTCGAGAATGAAAAAATTGCTGAAGAAATACGAGCTGCTTTAAAGAAGCTATTAAGTGAATCACAATACTGTGTTATCGAGCTATATTTTAATGGTTTTTCCTATTTAGAAATTGCAAGTTTATTACATATTTCTAAAAAAACTGTAGATAATACCATTGCGGGAGCTAAAATTAAAATATCAAAAAACAAAGAATTATTTGCTCCCATTATAGATCTGTCTAAAAAATAAATTTATGTTGTAAATTGGCTGGTTGAAATACCAAATTATTAAAAGATAAAAATTTCGGAGGAAATTATGAAACTCGGGATTGTAGGACTTCCAAATGTTGGGAAAAGCACAATTTTTAATGCTTTAACTTCGGCGGGAGCGCAAGTTGCTAACTACCCCTTTTGCACTATCGAGCCAAATATTGGTGTAGTCACGGTTCCTGACGAAAGACTGGAAAAATTAGGCGCACTTTACGATACAAAAAAGATAGTTTACACATATATTGAATTTTTAGATATTGCGGGTTTAGTAAAGGGTGCAAGTAAAGGCGAAGGACTGGGAAACAAATTTTTATCACACATTCGTGAAGTCGATGCTATCCTTCATGTCGTTCGTTGTTTTGATGATCCAAATATTTCCCACGTTGAAGGAACGATTGATCCAATTAGAGATATCGAAGACATCACTTTAGAACTTATAATTTCCGATTTAGATACATTAACTCGAAGAATGGACAAAACTCGCACATATTTAAAAAGTGGCGAACAAAAATACAAAGATGAGCTAGAAATTGAACAAAAGTTATATGATATGCTTTCTGCTGGAAAAAGCGCTAGGCTAGCAAATATTACTAAAGAGGAGCAGCCTTTTGTCGACTCATTATTCCTTTTAACGACAAAAAAAGTTATTTATTGTGCAAACATTTCTGAAGATTCTCCTGAAGACAATGACTACGTAAAGGCAGTAAAAAAGTATGCTGCAACAGAAAATAATGAGGTTATAGTTCTAAGAGCTCAACTAGAGGCGGAGCTTGCTGCCCTATCTCCTAGTGACAGAGCTGAATTCATCAAGGAACTTGGGATTGAATCTACTGGTCTTGAAAAACTAATCAAGAGCTCATATAAGTTACTTGGCCTTATGAGTTTTTTAACTGCTGGCGAAAAAGAAACTAGAGCTTGGACTATTCCAATAGGCACAAAAGCTCCCCAAGCAGCCGGGAAAATCCACACGGATTTTGAAAAAGGTTTTATACGTGCAGAAATTGTAGATTATCAAACACTACTTGATTGTGGCTCATTTAACGCCGCAAAAGAAAAAGGCAAAGTTCGTTCTGAAGGAAAGGACTATGTTATGCAAGAAGGCGATGTGGTGTTATTTAGATTCAACGTATAATTTATTGTTGTCTATTTAGGAGCCATTATACTTTTTATTTTCTATTACATGCCTTCATAGTGCAATTATTACTACTTATACCCTCTACTTAATGCTACAAAGTTATTTGCTTGAAATTTAACTAATGCTAATATATAATACTAATATGCTTGCGCACGCATAAAAATGCGTACAAAAACGGAGAAAGATGGGAAGAACTCAAGGATACAATCAACAACCTCTAACCACAGCAAAGATGTTTACTGCTTCTTGGACCGAAAGGGATGAGGCTATTTTGGTTGAGCTTTTAAATCGCAAGATCAAGGAAATGCGCTTTGAAATTAAAAAGGTTGAAACCCCATATGCAAAAAACAAATTAAGAAAAACAAGAACTGAGTATAGGGAACTTTTAGAAAAAATAGAACGCGGCGACTATGATCCAGATATACTTGCAGCAGAACTAAAAACCCACCACGATTACAATCAACAAGATAGAGACAAACGTAACAAAAAGCTCGGCAAATATGTAGATGCTTATGCTGATGTTGATTTTGATTTCCAAACATATTTTTCAAAATCCAGATATTTTGGAGCAGGACTTCCAATTATAATGATGATACTGCTAATTGTGTTTGTCGCAGTAATCTTATCCTCGGTATATTTATCTACCGAACAAATAACGCTTATTGAATCGCAAATTTCTCTGTCTAGTAGGTTATCTCTAACATCAATAAACTATATGAAAGTTCAAGCAGGTCCTAATGATTTTTATGTAGTTAACGACGGTAAATGGCCTAAGGGCTCTTTTACCTATCCCGAGCAAGCTCTTGAATATGGGGAGGTGTATGAAGATGAAGATGCTTTTGCACCTACAAAAGTATATTTAAATGGCGATCTCGGAATGAACGCTATTGATATAACTGTTTTTGATATAATAAAAGCTTTATTTAGAACCGAACTTTTTAGTCAAAATAGAGTGGACTTTATAGAAAACCTTGATGCAATGCAAGGATATAGCTGGTATTACATAAGATATATCCGTGATAGAGCTGATGACATAGAAATAGTAAAGGGTGAAGATGGTAATTATAATAATGTAGCTATAGTTAAACGAATAGCAACTTATGGCACCATCTATAGTCTAGTATTAATGATACTTGCTGCTGTAGTTGAATTGTTTATTAATATTGGAAGACTCTTTAGCTATACCTCAAGGAAGGTTCACTTCTTCCCCATTTTAATTGTACTTTGTGGAATTGCGACCCTTATTTTCCCAGCCTTCCTAGAAATTGCTTCTTTATCTAGCGCGGACATTTCACTAGCTCTAAACAACTATTTCACAGTTTTATGGCAAGACTTTGCAAACGGACAAAGTATGCTTTCATTTAATATGCTCTTTGCCATACTACTTGCAGTGCCAATGTTAATGTCATTCTTGCCTTTATTCTTTAAGAATAGACCCGCAAAAACTGTTGCCTATGTTCCTAAAGGAAATAAACCTCACACTTATGCAGGAGACAGGGTTCCTACAAGACCTGGTCAACCTGGAGCATCTAAGCTCCCGAAGAGAGGGCCTGTTGCTGTTGCTGGAACTAAATCTGGCTACTCTGCTAGGTATCCTGGCAGATAGCAAACCATCCAAAGCGTTTTGGGAGCGAATAGCTCCCTTTTTTATTGCATTATCAATAATATAAGTTATTATTATTGGCTAAATCTATATAGACTTTTTATTCCCTAGATTATTAAATTGACTAATTATAATTAACCCCTTTCCGTTAAGAAAAAATGCCCATATATACCAAATGCTTGTCAATTCTCTCCTTAAAACATATAATGTTAAAACAAGAAGATATAGGAGAATAATATGTTTAACTCTCTAAAAAAAGATATAGATGCTGTTATGGAAAGAGATCCTGCCGCTAGGTCCCGGCTGGAAGTTTATCTAACATATAGCGGAGTTAAAGCTTTAAGAGCGCATAGAAGAGCACATAGGCTATATAACAAAAAGCATTTTTTACTGGCAAGAATGATTAGCCAAGGCGCAGCAAGAAGAACTGGAATTGAGATTCACCCTGGAGCAAAAATTGGTGAAGGTTTGTTCATAGATCATGGTAATGGTATTGTTATTGGAGAAACTGCTGAGATTGGAAATAATGTTACTTTATATCAAGGAGTAACTCTTGGTGGAACTGGTAAAGATACTGGTAAAAGGCACCCTACTATTGGCGACAATGTAATGATATCAGCTGGCGCAAAGGTTCTTGGCCCTATTACAATTGGAGAAGGATCTAAAGTTGGGGCTGGATCAGTTGTATTAAAAGATGTCCCACCTCATTGCACGGTTGTTGGAGTCCCGGGAAGAGTCGTTAGAATGCGAGGCGAAAAGTTTTCCGATATGGATCAATTTGTTCCAGACCCAGTGCTCGAGGAGTTTGCAAGAATTAACAAAAGACTTTCTGATATCGAAAAAGCTGCTGGCATTTCTGCATGCAAGTATTCAATAAGCTCTGATGTTGCTAATCAACCTAACTATTCTCAAGATAAACCAACTGACTCAAATTGTAACCAATAAAGCTAATTATTCAATTAATAGTTTATAAACTTATCAAATCTATATTAACTTATATTATCCATAACAAGGAGACCACATGCTAAAACTATATAATACACTTACTAGGACAAAACAAGAGTTCAAGCCACTTGATGGAAATACAGTAAGAATGTATTCCTGTGGACCTACCGTATATAATTTTGCACATATTGGTAATTTAAGAACCTATATATTCATGGATTTAATCAGAAGAGCACTAAAGTTTGAGGGCTATAACATTTTAGGGGTTATGAATATTACTGACGTAGGCCACTTAATTTCCGATAGTGATGACGGCGAAGACAAGATGGTAAAGGCAAGTAAAGAACAGCATAAATCCCCTTTAGAGCTTGCTGAATTTTATTCCAAGATTTTTTTTATAGATATTGCCAAACTAAATATTGAAAAACCTGAGATAATTGCAAAAGCAACAGACCATATTGCTGAAATGATTAGCCTGGTTAAAGAGCTTGAGACAAAAGGTATTGCCTATGAAACATCTGATGGTATATATTTTGATATTTCAAAGTTTCCTAGATATGGATGTCTATCTGGCAAGAACCGCGAGGAGCAAGTAGCAGGAGCAAGAGTAGAAGTAAACACAGAAAAGCATAACCCGGATGACTTTGCACTCTGGAAAAAAGCCGAGAAAAACCACATTATGCAATGGGTTAGCCCTTGGGGGATGGGATATCCTGGCTGGCATATTGAATGCTCGGCAATGAGCAGAAAATACCTAGGCGACTTCTTTGATATTCATAGCGGAGGAGTTGATCATATACCAATACATCATGAAAATGAAATCGCTCAAAACGAAGCAATCTCTAATAAGCAGTCCGTAAACTTTTGGCTACATGGTGAATTTATGCAGGTTGACGGTGGAAAAATGAGTAAGTCGCTTGGCAATGTTTATACCATTTCAGACTTAGAAAAGAAAGGTTACGAAGCTTTAGACTTTAGATTCTTCTGCTTAAATGCTCACTATGGCAAAAAATTAAACTTTACTTTTGATGGTATGGATGCAGCTAAAACAGCTAGAGAAAGATTGACTACTTCTCTTCTTTCCCATAAAGAAAGTTCAGCAAAATCTGACCCACAAATTATTGATAATTACCGCAAAGTATTCAAGTCCGCCGTAGAAGACGACATCAACGCACCTAGGGCTCTTGGTATACTTTTTGATGCAGTTAAGGAACCTAAATCTATAGATATTTATAATCTTGCTTTAGAGTTTGATAAGTTTTTGGGCCTATCTTTAGACGCTATAAAACCCACTAAAGTAGCTGATATAATACCCCAAGAAATACTTGATTTAGCTAGTAAAAGACTACAAGCTAAAGCTGATAAAAACTATAAATTAGCTGATGAACTAAGAGCACAAATTATTTCTTCAGGTTATATTATTGCTGACACAAAGGATGGCTTTAATATAACAAAGGCCTAAATCCACTTAGACTGCTTTTAGTATTCTATTGCGTTTGTAATTAATAAATACTTAAAGATAAACTGTTTGTCATTTTGGAATTAATATATATGGTTAAATGTTCTAATTGTAATGTCGAAATTTTATCCCCTGGTAACAAGTGCCCACTTTGTCACAGTTCTATCGAGTCCGAAGCCATAGATAAAAATAGAAGAGACGATTTTCCAAGCCGCGGCTTTGTTAGAGCTACTTACATGTTTCGCTTTGACAAATATTTTCTTGCAATTGCCTTTTTCTTAGATTTAGCTTTTTTGATTGCAGAAGGTATTTATACCAACTGGAATATAAAAATTGCATGGATTCCAATGGCTGTTTTTCTAGATATCTTCTATTGGCTAAGGCTTAGGCATTATATCCAGAAATATTTTTCAACTCAAATTCTTACGCATACAGCGGTTCATTGCCTAATAGCTATTTCCATGTTTTATGTATTAAATGATCCTAGAATTATTTATATGTATATGTTTCCTATTATTTTAATTCTTGCCTTTATTGCAATGGCAATTTATGTCCTTGCAAACACTAGGGCACCTAAAAAATATATAGTGCCTGTCTTTATTTTATCTCTTCTAGCCCTTGTCCCACTACTTCTCAGTATTTTATATGGTGCTAATTTCTATGTATTAACATCGCTTGTAGCAATTATGGGAGCGCTTACTATTGCTGCTGTATTAATTTTTGGACTAGGTCGTTTAGTTTACGAGATTAAAAAACTTTTTCATATATAACCTCTTTTTTCTCCCAAGTTATATAAATTACATCATATTCATTATATTTTAATGGACAATCATATCTACTATAAATTTAACATTTACTTATGCTTTTTTCGCTATTAGATATCAATAAATTGCGACATATCCCATATCTTTGTCTTTTATCAATTTAGTTGACAACCTATTCCATTGTTGATAATATAGAAAAGCATTGTCGCGGGGTGGAGCAGTTGGTAGCTTGCCGGGCTCAT
>CAYMPR010000004.1:0-1682 GCA_964392385.1 uncultured Christensenellaceae bacterium
TGCTTAATTTCAGCTCTTTTTTCAATAATATTATTTTCAAATCCGAAAATGTAATAAGCATTTTCATAGGAGTAGTAATAATCGTTAGAATATTCGGCAGCAAATGCAAATACGTTTTTATCTTTGTCATATAGAATTGCCCTTGGATTATATAGAGCCTCTGAATAAGCATATTGTTCGCCAATTATATATGCTTGTCCTACAACTACTGCCTCTTCCCCGCTGTAATCGAATAGGACCACTTCTATCCCTCGCATAGAACCAAATTCATCGGTATCTCGTCCAAGGCCAATTGTATAGTTTGTACCTTCAATTGGGTGGAGATACATTGAAACACCCTCTTTTTTTAGCCCCTCAGATATCGTAGGGTTTGTCGGATCAGATAAATCTAATAGAAACAATGGATCAACCGTTCTAAAAGTAACAATTGAACCAGTCTCGCCAGTAAACCTAGCAGAATAAATAGATTCGCCAGGGGCAATATTCCCAATTTTCCCAATCTGCTTTAAATCCTCATCAAGTACAAATACATTACTATACGAATTCCAACCGGAAACAGTTGCTACTCTTAAGTTTTCTTGATATTCATCTAACCAATATCTATTATTTACGTAGCCTTCCACTTCTCCTATTGCCGAAATTTCTAAATCTGCAGCGCTTATTTTTACTATCCTTGTGCTCCCGTATGCTGTTTCATCCACTCTTGATACTATTCCATTAGAAACAAATTGACTATACATATTCATATCACAAAGGTATATATTGTTCCCTGAAAAATATACAGTTGAGCTACCAGCAATAAAAGAGTTGTACTGGTGAATTGATGTATCAAGCAGATCTATTTTCCCAATAGTTGTATATGTGTTTTGAGGAAGTCCATCTATATAATACACATTTTCAAGGCCTATTTCTTTATCCTCTAAATCATCTATTTCCTTAACTCTAGGTAAAATCGTGGATTGATCATACTCATAGAAATTATATTGTGCCACATAATAAAGTGTAGTTCCAGATAACCTTGATGTATTGTAGTAACCACTATGTTTTATTTCATTTAGGAGTGCTGGTTCTTCTCTATTTGTAATATCATATATTCTTATAGCAATCATACTGGTATAACTATTATAATAATAAACATCCCCATAATATATATCTTCCCCAGGGTATGTAGGGCTAGCCCCTCCACCTTCTACTGTCACCTCAGTATATGATCTTCCAAGAACAGCAAGCCTATCTCCTTCGAGTAAAATTTCATCAGGATAAAAATTTTCTTCGGTAAAGTTGCTTGTCCATACTAACGTCATTACACCGTTTTCAGCCCTAATAATCCTTAATACATTGCTGTATAAAGCATATATGTAATTACCATCAACTTTGACAAGATCCGCCTCATCAAGCCCTTCTACTTGAACATTTGTACTAGAATGGGAAGGAGAGCCACTAGTTTCTTCTTGAGCAGTATCACTTATTACGCTTGGAGAAGCTGCTAGTTCTAATCCTCCGCCCCATCCCCTGTAGCTTGAAAAAAGGGAAGCATAAGATTGCCCATCTGCAGATAATTCCGCGATAAGTTCTCCTTTAGTATTAAATTTTTTTATTGCAAAGGCGCCCTCTTCTAGTTCAACTATTGGCTTCATCGGTAAAAAAACAGCCAGTAAACCGAATATTACAGATGCCACTAA